>NZ_JAQFWV010000019.1:0-50580 GCF_056175805.1 Halohasta sp. A2
CTGAGGTGTCGTCGGTGCGGTTGAGTCGGTGAAGGAAGTGGTTGTAGACCTGCCTACAGGTATCGACAGTCCACGCTAACTGTTCTGCGAGAGCGTCGGACGGTCGGAGTCGATACCTGTAGTTGTAATTCATCTACGAGCGTTCTTCGATGAGTTCGTCAAGTTTCTCTTGGACGAACGACGAAAGATTGAGGTGGTTCTCCTCAACCCACTCGGCTTGATCGTCTCGGATAGAGATGTTCTTGCGCGTTGCCACAGCACACAATACACAAATAAGAGTTGCGATTGCGTGGGCCTGTGGGCCGAGCGACGAATGTGTTTGAGAACTGTGCGGCTTTGTATGCCCTCCCTACTCACTCGCTTCGCTCGTTCGTTGAGGAAGGGGCCTTAGCGCCTCAATTCAGGTAAACAGCGGCTACCAATCCGTTAGGCTTCGACTGTCAGCCCGGCGGCCGCGAGCGCGTCTTCGGCATCCAAATCGTCGTGGATAACTGCCGCCACCGCACGCGTGATCGCTTCGGGCTCTTCGTGCTGGAAGATCGACCGACCCATCGAGACGCCCGCCGCGCCAGCGTCCATCGCGCCGCGGACCATCTCGACGGTCTCTTTGTCGGTGCCCCGAGCGCCACCGGCGATGACGATAGGCAGAGACGTCGACTCACAGACGTGCTGGAAGCTGTCGGCATCGCCGCTGTATCCGGTTTTGACGATGTCTGCACCCAGTTCTTCGGCGAGTCGGACGGCGTGGCCCAAGTATTCCGGTTCGTCGCCCTCGATCCCCGGTCCGCGTGCGTAAGCCATCGCCAACACGGGAATCCCGTAGCGGTCGGCGTCGCCGGTAAGCTCGGCGAGATCTTCGATCTGGCTCGGCTCGTAGTTCGAACCGACGTTGATGTGGAACGACAGCGCATCAGCGCCCGCGCGGATCGCCTCCTCGATGCCGCAGGTCACGCGCTTGTCGTTTTCGTCCGGGCCGATCGCCGTCGAGCCGTTCATGTGGACGATGTAGCCGCTGCCGTTTTTGTTCGGATGGACACGCCGGGCCAGTCCCTTCTGGGTGAGCACCGCATCGGCACCGCCGCGGGTAATTCCGTCGACGGTGCTTTCGAGGTCTTTGAGCCCCGCGACCGCGCCGATCGTGATGCCGTGGTCCATCGGGACGATCAGGTAGCGACCTTCTGTCGATACCCGTTCGAGTCGTGCGCTGAGTCCTGCAGACATGGTTGTTGTGTCACTCTCTGTCAGTCGTGGGCTATGTAGCTTGCGACTCCGAGACCACCGAACACCGAAAAGTAATCAGTCGACGTTGACTAGTCAGCTTGCTGTTGTGTTCCGTCAGCGAGTTCGTGGGCTTTCGCTTCCAGTTTGGCAGCGGTCTCTTCGACTGACTCGTTGGTGGCGGCCCCCTCGGCGACGATGTCGACGAGCGCGCTGCCGACGATAATCCCGTCAGCCCCGGTGTCGACGATTCTGGCGGCTTGATCGCCCGACGAGATCCCGAATCCCACTGCTTTCGGCACGTCCCACGCGGCAAGCCGGTCGAGACTTTGGGTCGTCTGATCCGACACGTCGGTTTTCGCGCCAGTGGTTCCGAGCCGTGCTTGGACATAGACGTAGCCCGAGACGCGCTCCATCATCCCTTCGAGTCGCTCGCCCTCGGTGGTTGGGGCGACGATGAAGACCAAGTCGAGTCCGTATCTGTCACAGACCTCCCGAAGCGGGTCGGCCTCCTCGGCCGGAAGGTCCGGCACGACAAACCCGGAGATACCGGCTTCGGCGGCGCGCTCGACGAAGGCTTCGGGGCCAGCCTCGCCCCCACGTGATCGACCATATTGGTAAATGAGGTTATAATATGTCATACAGACGAGTGGAACGTCGACGTCCAGCTCCTCGACGAACTCAAAGAACCGCTCCGGCGTCATCCCGCCTTTGAGCGCACGGACGACCGCCCCCTGAATTGTCGGCCCTTCGGCAATCGGCTCCGAAAAAGGCAACCCAAGTTCGATGATGTCCGCACCGCCGCGGGCCAGCGCCTCTACGTACTCCTTCGAGGCCTCGTAGGTCGGGTCGCCGACCGCGAGATACGGGATGAACGCGGGACCGTCAGCGAAGGCAGCCTCGATCTCGCTGTTGGCCATTTAAATCCCCTCCGAGAACATCGACATATCGGGCGCGTTCGGAATCTCGCGCGCCTCGGTTTCTTCGATTGCCGACTGAAGGTCCTTGTCGCCGCGTCCGGAGACGTTGACGATCACCGCACCTGAGAGCTCCTCGTGGTTGTCTTCGAGATACCCGAAGGCGTGGGCGGTTTCGAGGGCCGGAATGATTCCTTCGGTCTGGGAGAGTCGATGGAAGCCTTCGAGCGCCGCGTCGTCGTCGACGGTTACTGGTCTCACGCGATCGGTGTCGACGAGATAGGCGAGTTCCGGGCCAACACCGGCGTAATCGAGTCCCGACGAAATACTGTGGGACTCCATGATTTGACCGAATGTGTCTTGGAGCAGTTTCGTCCGCGCACCGTGAAGCACACCCTCGTCGCCAGTCGAAAGTGAGGCAGAGTTGGGCGCAACCCCGGTCTCCTCGTCGACTGCGAGCGAAGAGCCGCCTGCTTCGACGGCAATGAGGTCGACCGATTCGTCGTCGACGAAGTTGGCAAATGTCCCCATCGTGTTCGAGCCGCCGCCAGCACACGCGACGACCGAATCCGGCAGCCCCCCGAGCTTCTTGCGGGCCTGCTCGCGGGCCTCCTCCGAAATGACGGCTTGGAAGTCCCGGACCATCGCCGGGAATGGGTGGGGGCCGACGACCGATCCGATGACGTAGTGGGTCGACTCGACAGTAGCGGCCCAGTCGCGCATCGTCTCCGAAATAGCCTCTTTCAGGGTTCCGCGGCCTGCGGTCACGGGTTTGACGTCCGAGCCGTTGAGCTTCATCCGGAACACGTTGGGCCGCTGGCGGTTGATGTCGCGTTCGCCCATATAGATCGTACAGGGTATATCGAGATGCGCCGCCGCCATCGCAGTCGCGGTACCGTGTTGGCCCGCGCCGGTCTCGGCGATGATACGGTCTTTGCCCATGTACTTGGCCAAAAGAACCTGTCCAAGCGCGTTGTTCAGTTTGTGTGCGCCGCCGTGGAGCAGGTCTTCGCGTTTGAGGTAGACGTCGAGATCATAGCGTTCGGAGAGCCGACCCGCGTGCTGAAGCGGGGTGGGTCGACCGCCGAAATCCGCCAGCCGCTGGCGGAACTCGTCCATGAATCCATCTTCGTTAGCCAACACATACCGCTGGTAGGCGTCGTCTAACTCCTCGATTGCGGGCATCAGTGCCTCGGGTACGTACTGTCCACCGTAGTTGCCGAATTTGCCGTCAGTGCTCATTGTGTACTCGTGTAAACCGCTCGGTGTTCGTTTGTGGATCGCCGTCCATGATGGCAGTTCCGATGAGGAGACCGTCCGCGCCCGCCTCCCGCATTCGGTGGACGTCCTCGACCGTCGACACCCCACTCTCAGCGATTAGCGTCACGTCGTCGGGCACCTTCGGAGCCAGTTTCTCGAACGTCGCGAGGTCGACCTCCAACTGGCCCAGATCGCGGTTGTTGATTCCGATTGTCGACGCGCCCGCCGCTACTGCCGCTGCGAGTTCGTCTTCTGTGTGGACCTCGACCAGCGGCTGGAACCCTCGATCCTCAGCCGCCCGAAGGAGGGGTTCGAGGTCATCGCCGACAAACCGGGCGATCAGCAAAATCACGTCGCTTTCGACCGTATCGAGTTGGGCCTCGCGCAGGACGAAATCCTTGCGAAGCACCGGAACGTCGACCGCCGCGCGGATTCGTTCGATATTCTCGACCGAACCGCCGAAATGATCCGGCTCGGTGAGTACCGACAGCGCGGCCGCGCCGCCGTCGACCATCGCTCGGGCGAGCTCGACCGGATCGTCGCTGTTCGTTCGATCGGTCGTCGGGCTCGTTGGTTTTACTTCCGCGATAACCGGTACGCGACCCTGCCGTTCGGCGGCCGCGAACGCCTCGGCCAGCGACCGCGGGTCGACCGAGAGCCGACGCTCGCCGCCCGACCGCTCGGCTGCCGAGGCCAGAATCTCCCGGACTGCTGGTGCCAACTCATACGCAGTATCGTTCATCTATGTACACTGATGTACGTATGTGTTCATAATACTTGCGCCCCGAGACAGAACGCTTGAAACCACTCGGACCCTCGACTGTGGTATAATGACTCCCGCAGGTATTTTCGCGCGGCGATTCGACTCTCTCGGCTGCGCAGTGCAGTTGGGCGTGGCAAGCGGGCAGGCGATCAGTGTCTCGTTTCCCGAGGTGGTTCCCGAAGACGCAGAGACCGACCACGAACTGCTCGATGCAGTCGACCGGTATCTCGACGGCGACCTGACTGCAATCGATGACACCGACATCGGCCTCACGGTGCCGACCGACCAGCGGGCGGTTCTCGAAGCGCTCGACTCCGTTCGGCCCGGCGAGACGGTGACGGTCTCGCGGCTCGCGCGGCTGGCTGGTCTCGATCCGAGCGCCGACGACTCGCTCCGAACGGTTCGAGACGCCCTTCGCGAGAACCCGCTCCCACTCTTTTTGCCCGACCACCGTGTTCGCGACGGTCAAGGGGCGACCCCACCACGGATCGCCGCGGCGCTCCGGCGACTCGAAAACTAGCTACTCGTCGACGTACTCCGAGAGTCTAATCGCGCCGAACAGAAAAAGCGCGGCACCGATCGGCCCGTCGAACCCTGCCACAGACGGAACGTCGATACTGACCAACGCGGCCCCCAGCACCATACTCACGCCGGCCACGCTAACGGTAAGATCCACCTCCGCTACGCGCCGGACCGTCAGGCCGACAAAGGCGATGGTGCCGCCAATGACCAGCAGGGCGACCAGCGGATGGCCCCGGCCGATATCCGTGATGACGAGCACACAGCCGACAGCGATGGCGAACGTCGCCGCCAACAGCGGAATGTCATCGGGGTCGACGGCGAAGAGCCCCTCAGTATCCATGTGCCTATCGTGTCGACCACTGATAATGAAGCTCCGGCTCAAATTACCACCACTGAGAATCACCTACCCACGGAGGTCGTATTCGTGAACAACGAACTCGGCGGCGTTGAGCAGGTAGTGGGCGACAATGACGACAACGAGGTTGTCGGTAAGCACGAAAACGGTGGCCAGTCCCATACCGAGCAGGCCCGTCACGAAGATACCCAGTCGACCCTGTGCACCGTGGCCGAGTCCGAAAACAATCGACGAACCCACTGCCAAAACCCACGGCGAGATCCCGAATCCAGCATGGACAACACCGATCAGTGCACCCCGAAACAGCAGTTCTTCGAAGCCAGCGATTACGGGCAAGACAACAACCAGGAGCCCGACCCAGCCGGCGGTCGTCTCGGGAGCCAGCGTTTCACGCAGCGCGGTCGACGGCTCAAATCCCCAGCGTCGACCCACTACAGCCGCCATCTCGGTGACGAGATAGAACACACCGCCGACGGCGATTCCAGCGGTCACCGCCCGGAGTGTCAGGCTTGTCGGCCCGAGCCCGAATGCCCGACTCGGGATCTCCATATACCACGCCATCACCACCAGAAAAACGGCGAATATACCCTGCGAAAGCGCGACGTTTGCCAGCAGTGCAGGTGTCGACAGCTCGATTGGCGTGTCGTCTGTCGACTCCGATGGCTCGAATAGCGCCTTCGGTGTGCTGTCAGTGTCTGTAGCTTCAGTCGCCGGATCTGCGGGCTGCTCCGTGGTGTTTTCGGGCACTACTGGAGACGTTGGTTCAGTTTCAGGCTCGGGTGCTGGCTCGCGGTGTGTCACTGGAGCCGACCGAGAGCCCGGATCACGTGACTCGGTATCTACATCGCTCAGAAGCGATTCGGATGCACGTGCCAACACGAGCAGCAAACAAAGAACCACACCGACAACGCCGGAAAACCCCACCCAGTCTGCCATACGGAGACGATGGCAGTTACTGTGGGCTCGGACTGGACGGACCGGCGACGCTCCCGTCTTTGAGTGCCGAGCCGGTGATCGATTTCAACCGTGCGACCAACGAGTCCTTGTCAGCTTCGCCTTCAAGTGCAACATCGAGCACTTCGCTGATGTGGCTGACGGGGATGATCTCGATCATTTCTTTGTATTCGTCTTCGATCATCACGTCCTGTTCGTTCGCCGCGGGGATGATGACCCGCTTGCAGCCGGCCTTGGCGGCCGCCTCGATCTTGTGGGTTACCCCACCGACCGGCAGTACGTCGCCACGGACCGACAGCGAGCCGGTCATCGCCAGCGACTGGCTGACGCCAACGTCTTCGAGCGCTGAAATCACGGCCGTCGCGACCGTGATCGACGCCGAATCGCCGTCGACGCCCGACTGGCCGGTCTGGACGAACTGGATGTGGACGTCTTTTTCGGCCAGGTTCTGATCCGAGAACTTCTTTATAATGGCCGAAACGTTCTGGACGGACTCTTCGGCCATCTCCTTGAGTTGGCCGGTGGCGATCACCTGACCGGGACCCTGTGAGGGCGTCACTTCAGCCATCACCGGCAGCATGATCCCCGAATCCTCGCCCATTACGGCCAGCCCATTGACTCGGCCGACCTGGTAGCCGTCCGAAACCTGGAGTTCGTAATCCTTGCGGCGCTCGATGAACTCGTCGGCCAGCTGTTGTTCGATCGACCGCGAGCGCTCTTTGGCCTGCAGGACGTGCTCTCGGGTGGTGTAGTCGGCGTTCTCGGCGCGGGCGATGTCGCCAGCCACACGGACCAATCCGCCGAGGTTCCGGAAGTGAAGGGTGAGATGACCCTTCCGGCCTGCCCGGCGACGAGCTTCGAGAATGACCTCCTCGATGGCCTCGTCTTCGAACGGCGGCAGTCGACCGTCGTTGGCGACCTCTTGGGCCACGAACCGGACGAACTTGCGGCGCATCTCGGGAGTGTCCTCGATGGTGTCCTCCATGTACACCTCGTAACCGTAGCCCTTGATACGCGAGCGCAGCGCGGGGTGCATGTTCTCCATCGCGTCGAGGTTCCCTGCGGCGATCATGATGAAATCGGTGGGAACGGGCTCGGTCTGGACCATCGCACCCGAGGAGCGTTCGCTCTGACCGGTGATCGAGAACTCGCCCTCCTGAATCGCCGTCATCAGGTGCTGTTGGGAACGAATATCGAGGGTGTTGATCTCGTCGATGAACAGCACCCCTTTGTTGGCCTTGTGGATCGCGCCGGGTTCGACGCGGTCATGCGAGGGAGTCTCCATCCCACCCGACTGGAACGGGTCGTGTCGAACGTCGCCCAACAGTGCGCCAGCGTGGCCACCGGTCGCATCGCGGAACGGTGCCGTGGTGGTGTCGGCGTTGTTGACCAAGAGATTAGGGACCATCGCGTCGCTGCCCCGCGAGGCGTATCGGAAGGCGACGTAGATAATCCCGGCCGCCAGAATGCCGAGCAGGATCTGGTTGGCAATGATGAGCGCGTAGCCCAACACCACGGCGATGATGATCCACATCAGGAACGTCCGCATCTGGTTGCGCTTGCGGGCTTCTTCCTTGTGGGCGTCGACGATCTGTTCGCCTTTGCCCGCTGGCACTGTTCGCACCCGTGGCTTGTTGCCGTCGTCCGGATTGTGATAGACGAGAACGTCCTGAAGCTCCTCTTTGGGGAGGAGTTCGGTCATCGCCTTCGCTAGCATCGACTTGCCGGTACCGGGCGAGCCGATCATCATGACGTGCCGGCGCTGTTTGGCCGCCTTGATAATGACGTCGCGGGCGTGTTCCTGGCCGATAACTTGGTCGACGAGTCGATCGGGCACTTCGACGTCGTCGCTGCTGTCGATCAGCAGCCCGCCGAGCAGGTCGTCCTCGCCGACGTCGTCGGCGATCGGCGCGTCGACTTCGACCTCGCTACCGAGTTCGTCCATCGTCGGCGGTTCGTCGCCATCGATCTCCGAGGGTGTGTTTCCGCGCGAGCGCGGACCGTTCGAAACCTGGTCCGACTCGAACAGTTGCTCGTCAACGAGAGCCGTCTCCGATGGGACCGACTCTCGGGAGCCGTCCTCGTCTGTCGGCGTATCATCCTCGATCGACTGATCGGATTCTGTCGGTGTCGACTCGTCGTCGGTGGACTGCTCTTCGACCGTTAGCTGGTCGTCGTCAGCTGACTCTCGATCGGTGACTGCGTGCCACTCGTCGACAGCCTGCCCGTCTTCGACCGGCTGATCGGCCTCGGAAGAAGTCTCTTCGCTCACCGTTGAATCGGGTGGGCCGTCGTCAGGGTCCGTGTGGTTACTCATAGAACTCTTTCGCTGTCAGAAAAGACGGACTGGCGATTGATATACTTTCTCCCATTCACCCACTCTGCCACGATGCGAAATTCACCGCATAGATGACCTCTATCCGTGTTTCACCACGATTTCGAAAACTCGCCGACTTTATAAATCGAGCCGTGGTAGGCGGTTGTATGCGAGGGTTCTACATCGGTCGATTTCAGCCCTATCACGACGGCCACCACCACATGGTCGAAGAGATCGCGACACAGGTCGACGAGTTGGTTCTCGGCATCGGGAGCGCGGGCGACTCCCACAGCCGACGGAACCCGTTTACCGCCGGCGAGCGGGTGATGATGGTCACCAAATCGGTCGCCGAGTTCGACATCCCCACCTACGTGGTCCCGATCGAGGACCTCGAACGCAACTCGGTGTGGGTGAGCCACGTCGAGAGCATGTCGCCAGCGTTCGACGTTGCGTTTTCGAACAACCCGCTCGTGATTCGACTGTTCGAGGAGGCGGGCGTCGAGGTCAGACAGTCGCCGATGTTCCACCGAGAGGTGCTCGAAGGCACCGAACTCAGAGAACGGATGATCGCTGGCGGCGACTGGGAGTCGCTGATCCCCGACCCCGCAGTAGACGTAATCCGAGAGTGCAACGGGGTCAAGCGAATCCAACAGGTCACCGATTCGGATGGCGCGTCGGTCAAAACCGTCGAATGATCACCCTCGCCTCCGACTTCGGCTCGCCGTACCCCGCCGCGATGAAGGGCGTGATCTGCTCGCGAACCGACGCCCAACTGGTCGACGTTAGCCACCGCCTACCCCGACAGAACCCTCGTGCAGCCGGATTCTGGCTGCGGGAAACGATTCCCCACTTCCCGCCAGCGGTCCACCTCGCGGTCGTCGACCCGGGCGTCGGGACCGACCGGCGGGCAATCGCGTTCCGTGTGGGCGACCACGCACTCGTCGGCCCCGACAACGGCCTGCTACGACCGGTCGCTCGTCGACTCAGTGCGAATCAGTCGGCCCCAATCGAGGCCTACGAGATCACCGTCGACGATCCCGCCTCGATGACGTTCCATGGCCGAGACGTGTTTGCGCCCGCTGCGGCCGATATCCACGCGTTCGGCGTCGACCGAACCGACGAGGTCGACATGCTTTCGCCGATTGATCTCGACGCCTGTGTCGACCTCCAGTTTCCGCGCCCCAGCCGCAACGGTGAGACTATCCGCGGCGAGGTGTTGGTCGTCGACGAGTTCGGCAACGTCATCACGAACGTGCCGGGCGACTGGGTGGATGGAATCGAACACGCGCAGATAAACGGCCAGTCGACACCCGTCGTCGACACGTTCGAGCGCGTCGATAGCGGCGAACCACTCTTGACGGTCGGCAGTCACGGCTACGTCGAATGTGACGTCAACCGGGGCCGTGGCGACGAGGCGTTCGGTCTCGGGGCCGGTGATCCGGTTCGGATCGAAGCCGTCGACGCTAGCCGGTAGCCGAGGTTGATAACCCGACTGCCCGGGCGGCACGTTCTTTCGGCTGGCGAACCAATAGCGCGTATGCACGTCGTTGTTCTCGGTGCGGGATACGCCGGTGTGACGCTCGCTCGCAAGCTCGAAGCCTCGCTGCCTTCGAACGTTCGGCTCACACTCGTCGACGAATCCACCCACCACCTCGTCCAACACGAGGTTCACCGCATCATCAGGCGACCGTCGATCACCGACACCATCCAGATCCCCCTCGACTCGCTGTTCGATCGGGTCGACCTCGTCACCGGCCGAATCGACGACGTCGATACCGACACCAATCGAGTACTCCTCAACTCCGGCGAGACGATCGACTACGACTACGCCGGAATCTGTGTAGGAGCCGAAACGGCCTTTTATAGTCTTCCTGGTGTCGAGGCTCACGGCCTGGCGCTCAAATCGGTCGACGACGCCGAAGCGGTTCGTCGAGCGGCGCTCGATGCCATCGATAGCGGCGAGGAATCGACGTTCGTCGTCGGTGGGGCTGGCCTCTCGGGCGTGCAGGTCGCCGGCGAGTTGGCAACGCTCGCCCGCGAGGAGGACGCCGCCGACCGCATCGAGGTGATCGTGCTCGAAGCGCTCGACTCGGTCGCCCCGGCGTTCCCAAAAGCCTTCCAGCAGGCGGTCGCCGACGAACTCACGGATCGAGAGATCGACGTTCGGACCGGGACCGCCGTCGTCGAAGCCACCGAATCGACGATCGAGACGCGCCACGAATCGACCGGCGAGCGGCGGTTGATCGACTACGATCTGTTCGTCTGGACCGGCGGTATCGGCGGCTCGGACGTGATGGCTGGCGACCGGCCGGTCGTCCGGGCCGACCTCAGACTGACCGACTCGACGTTCGCACTGGGTGACGCAGCGAAAATCGTCGACGCAGACGGCGAAGCGGTCCCCGCCAGCGCGTCAGCGGCGATCCGGTCGGCCAGCGTCGCAGCGAAAAACATCAGCCGACTCGTCGGCTGGGAGCTCGCTGGCCGCGAGGGGTTCGAGCCGCGATTGGACCAGTTCCGGTTCGACGCGCCGGGGTGGATCGTCTCGGTTGGCGATGGGGCGGTCGCACAGGTCGGCCCGAAAATCGTCACCGGCGCGCCAGCGAAGGCACTCAAAGCCAGCGTCGGTGCGGGGTATCTGAGTTCGGTGCGGGCGATCCGGCAGGCGACCGAGCTCGTCGGCGAAGAACTCGGCGCATAGGGCCGTCGTGTAGCCCAGTTTCGGTCGACCCAATGCACACAGATTTATGCCGTATCAGTGTTTGGTATAGTTATGGTATCTGAACTGTTGTTGCAACTAGTTCCGACGAGCATCGACGGACTGGTAATGCAGTACGGCGGGCTGTTGGTCTCGTTCGCAATCACCATACTCACGTTCGTTCTGACGTTCGTGATTCTCTACCGGGTCGGGAAGTCAGTTCTCGTTAGGGCGACCAAACGGGCGCTCAACGCGCGGAAGTTCTCCTCGGCGGTCGTCAGCCTGGGATCGAGCATTGCGGGCGTGATCGCACTGTTCGGCGCAGTAGCAGTCGCTGCGACTGTCGCGGGCTTTCCGGCGATTCTCACCGCGTTCGCGACGATCTCCGGTGCGCTCGCACTGGGACTAGCGTTTGCGGCCAGCGACATCATCGAGAACTTCGTCGCGGGCGTGTTCATCCTGAAAGACAAACCGTTCACGGTCGGCGACGCCATCGAATGGAACGGTCAGTCCGGCACCGTCCGCGAGATCGACCTTCGCGTTTCGAAGCTCGATACCTGGGACAACGAGCAACTCACCGTGCCGAACGGCGATCTGGCGAACGCGGTCGTCAAAAACACGGTCGCAAACGACACGCGCCGGATCACCTTCGACTTCGGCATCGATTACGGCGCTGATATCGAGTTGGCCCGCCAGATCATCATCGAGGAAGCAGCAGCGATCGAGGGCGTTCTCACCGACCCCGCACCGACGGCCCCGGTCACCGCACTCGGTGACTCGGCAGTCGTCCTCAACGGCCGCGTCTGGATCAACCCCAAACAAACGGGTGCTGGCGGCGTCAAGACCAAACTCGTCGAGACCGTGAAAAACCGCTTCGACGCTGAGGGCGTCGACATGCCGTACCCACACACCGAACTCACGGGCTCGGTCGCGGTCGACTCACTCGAAACGGAAGCTGGCACGCTCGCCGACGACTAACGGCCACTGCGGTTCGCGGTTCTTTTTAAATAGCGTCGACGTCCAGAGCGGCGGCCAGAGGGATCCCAAAGCGGTCTCAGAACAACGAGTCGGTCGTCACTGCGCCGACAACGCTGAACACGGCGGCGACGCTGATCGTCTGGACGGTGACGTAGTGGCGCGCCGGGGGTTCGAGATCGCTGAGAAAGACATCCGGCGCAGTGATGGCAACCTCGAGCACCGCCACCGAACCGAACGCGACGACGAGCACTGAGATAAACCGGACGGGGATACCGAGCACCGCGGCCTCGTAGTTCGGGTTTCGGTCGTTGTCGGCACCGTACAGCCCGACGTAGCCGATTACCATGACCGCAGCCACGAGAAACAGGCTATGGAACACGGTCATGTTCCGTGCGAGCATCCACACCTCTTCGGTCACGATGAACGGCCCGGACAGCAAAAAGCCCCCAACGATCTGCTGGGCGGTGTCGGCGAGTTTGTGTTTCTGACGGGTTTTCATACTACCCACGTTTCGGCTCGTCCCAATACCTGTTTGGGTGCCGTTAGGTGATGCGTCTCGAACTGCGGTCCACGCAGTCGGCTGCCACTCAGTGCTCGGTTTGTTCGTCGACCGCCGGAATAACGATCAGCGGCTGTTTGACCTGCGTGGCGAGCGTCTGGAGGATGTTTCTCGACCGGAGGGTTCGCAGGAGAGATTTCTCACGCGGCGTGAGGATGATTGAGGCGACATCGTACTCGTCGGCGGCTTCGAGAATCGTTTTGACGACCGACTTGCCGTACCGGATTTCGGTTGTCACTGGAATGTCGACCGTCTCGAAGCAGTCGGCAGCAACCGAAAACAGCTCCTCGGCGGTGGCTTCAACGGCCGTCGTGTCAGCAGTTCGTTTCCGCGACGTGACGACGTGGATCACGCGAACGCGACAGTCCTTTCCATCGAGATACGGCTGGACGGCCGCACACGTCGACCGGGCGTCCTCCTCGCTCGCCAGCGGGAGCAAGACGTCGATTTCGACGAACGAGCGAGCCATGCTGAAGAGGCTGTTCGCCAGTAGACTAAAACCTCGGTCAGAGAACCTGAAACTCCAGTAGACATGAACGACGAGCAGGGACGGACTCGTCGTCGACCGCAACGAGCGATCGATAAACCGAGACGAATGGCCCTCACTCAGTGGCTCAGTCAGCGAAATCTAGGTGTGAATCAGGCTCCATGGAATCGACTCGCGAGAGTGCCGTCGCGACGTGTGAAGCCAGGATTTCGAGAAGATCGACCGTTTCGTCGGCAGGATCGACGAGATCGTGATACACTGCAAACAGGATCACCGTCGACTCGCCGAACGGAATCCGGATCGCCAGCGTCGAGCCAGCCTCGTCGTTTCGGATCGCGGCGAACCCCTCGCCTTCGGTGACGGTACGAAGCTGATCTCGGTCAGCCATCGCGTTGGTGGCCTTGCGGACTGCAGTCTCCGAGTGGATTTCGGCAAGCGTGCTGTCGATCGTCCGAACCCCCTCAGCGTCCTGACAGACGAACACGGCCCCGTCGCCCTCGATGATGAACTCGACGACCTCGATACACAGCGCGCTCACCGATTCGAGCGTCGTCGACTGGTTGAGCACCTTACCGTACTTGTTGAGCCCGTCGAGTTTGGTGGCGAAACGCTCGACGGTTTCGAGCTGGCGGCGGCTTCGGGCGTCGTAGAGGCCGATGAGCACACCCGCAAGCCCGCCAGCCGTTCCGGCGTCGACCGCGCCGAACAGGAGCACTGTCCCCGGCTGGTCGCTGGTGCCTGTCGTCAGAACGAACACGGCGACGAAGCCGACTCCGCTGGCGACTGCCCACGAGATGATGAGCGCCGCATACTCGCCGTACTGGTCGCGACGGACGATGTGGACGCCTATATAAACAATCGCCGCAGAAACCAGCGCGAACGGGAGGGTGTTGAACACCAGCGTCGCCGTATCCGCCGCAAAGAACGCGAACTGGAGCGCTTGGATGGTTCCAAGCAAGACGCCAGTTACCACCATACCACCACCGATAACCGATCGATACTGCATCTACCATTTTATAATGTGAAGATGGTATAAAACCGTGTGCCAGCTGGGTATGTCGTGGCTGACCTACAGCGCAACCAACAGCGTGCGACTCTCCAACAGGCCGAAAATGCGACACTTCAATAGGCAGAAAATACGACACTTCAGCAGGCCGAAAGAATCACCCCTGTCGGTGTTCTACCAGTCGACGTGAGTCGTCCACTGTCGGTTCTCGTCTACGACGGTCGCAAAGAGGCGTTTCGAACCGCAGTCGACGTGTTGACCTACGGGATGGCCGACGTCGTTGCCGTGCCGTGGGAGTCCGAACCGATCCAAGCGTTTCTCGAAGCGCAGTTCGGGAGTCGACCGTTTGTGTTCGCGCTGATCGAGGACAACGCGGTCCACGTCGGCGAAACGGCCGTCAGGCGCGCACTCGACGCCCGCGGCATCGCCGGTCCGATCGCCAGCGGGATCGAGAGCCTGTATCCGAAAATCGCTGACCCCTTCGGACGCGTCGTCCACGGCGAGGCCCCCGCCGACATCCACGGTACGTTCAGGCTCGATCCCGACGCCGAGACACACCTCGAGTCGTTCAGATTCCCGTAGGGCTCAGGCGTCGACCAGCGCGTTTCGGACCGCGGTCTCGATCGGTGTCTGTGTGATCGCAACGACCGACTGCAGATCCGACGCGGGCGAGACCGTCACCGGGTTCCGCATGCTTTCGGCCAGCGCACGCGCGATTTCGAACGAGACCTCGGTCGTCAGCCGAAGCCAGTACGACGAGAGCTTGGGCGTCATCACCGGCACTGGAAGCACAAACACCCGTTTTCCTTTCTCGCGTGCAGTGAGCTCCAAGAGCGACTTGTAGTTCCAGACCGACGGCCCGCCGATATCGTACGTCTCGCCGCGAGTCGACGCGACGTCCAACACCCCGACGAGGTAGCTGATGGCGTCGTCGATGCCGATCGGTTGACACGGCGTTGTCACCCACTGCGGGACCAGCATGACCGGCAGCCGATCAGTGAGATCGTCCAGGATTCGGAAACTCGCGCTCTCTGTGCCGATGATGACTGCTGCCCGCAAGACGGTCAGGTCGTAGCTCCCCTCTTCGAGAACCGACTCGACCTCGCGTCGGGAGGCGAGATGTGGCGAGAGGTTCGAACCGTCGCCACTGATGCCGCTCAGATAGATAACGCGGTCGACGCCTGCGGCCGAGGCGATCTCGCGGAAGCGTTCGGCGTACGTCCGGTCGCGGGCGATGAAATCCGCCGCGGTCAGCGAGTGAACCAGGTAGTAGGCCACGTCGATGTCCGCACAGAGGTCGACCAGCGACTCCGGATCGTTGAGGTCGCCCTCGAACACATCGACCGACTCCGGAAGCGAGAGTCGGCTGGCCGAGCGCGAGAACGCGACGACATCGTGACCGAGTGTGGCGAGTCGACCGACCAGCCGTCGCCCAACGAATCCGCTCGCACCGACAACGAGAATGCGCATGGACGGTCTTCTCAGAGCACGAGTAAAGGTGTGGCTACCTCGGGTGGTCGACGCCCGTCGAGTCAGTGAGAGCCAGAGCCGGAGTGCCTTTATCGCCCGCCGGTCGACTCCCGAGCGTGACCGTTCGGATCGAGTTCGACGAGGGCACCCTGCGAATCGAGAGCGACCGCGAGAGCGATCCACCGATAGCGGGGCTGCCGGGCGTCGATCACGACCCCCGAAGCGGGACGGCCCGTGCGCCAGCGCATTTATATGCTCAGCTCCGCGGCGTGCTCCGTGAACTCGATGCCGACGTCGACGACCAGGTCCGTCCCACGGAGTCACTTGCACTGTCGACGGGCTACGAACTTCGCGAGTACCAACAGGCGGCGCTCGATGCATGGCTCGACAACGGTCGTCGGGGCGTCCTCCAACTTCCGACTGGAGCCGGAAAAACAGTGATCGCGCTCGCCGCGATTGCCCACGTCGGGACGCCTACGCTCATCGTCGTCCCAACGATCGACCTTCTGGAGCAGTGGCAGCGCGAACTCGAAACCGAGTTCGACGAACCGATCGGTCGACTCGGCGGTGGCGAGCAGCGCGTCGAAGACCTGACGGTATCGACATACGATTCGGCCTACCTGCGGGCCGACGAACTCGGCGGCCGGTTCGGGCTCGTCGTTTTCGACGAGGTCCACCACCTTGGCGCGGAGGGCTACCAGGATATCGCCCGGCTTATAGCCGCCCCCGATCGCCTCGGCCTCACGGCCACGTTCGAACGACCCGATGGAGCCCACGAAGCGATCAGCGAGCTCGTCGGACCGAAGGTGTACGAAATCGCCGTCGACGACCTCGCTGGCGACCACCTCGCACCCTACGAGATCCGCCGGATCGAGGTCGAACTCACGCCCAAAGAGCGTGCCGAGTACGACGACGCCCAAGGGACGTTCGTCGACTACGTCCGTCGATCGAACATCTCCTTTTCGAGCGGTAGCGACTACCTCCAGTTGGTCAAACGCTCCGGCAACGATCCCGCCGCCCGCGAGGCGCTGCTTGCCAAACAGCGTGCCCGCGAGCTGATGATGAACGCCGAAAACAAGCGCCACCAGCTTGCGCGAATTCTCGATCGGCACCGCGACGACCGAATCATCGTTTTTACAGCGCACACCGAACTCGTCTACCGGCTTTCGGAGCGGTTCTTGCTTCCGGCGATCACCAACGAGACGAGCGCGGCCGAGCGTCGAGAGATTCTCCAGCGGTTCCGCGAGGGAACGTACAGCCGGATCGTCGCGGCCAACGTGCTCGACGAGGGCGTCGACGTGCCCGAGGCCAACGTGGCAGTCGTGCTCTCGGGCAGCGGCAGCGAACGCGAGTTCACCCAGCGCCTCGGGCGCATCTTGCGGCCCAAAGACGACGGCGGTCGGGCACTCCTCTACGAACTCGTGAGCGCCGAAACCGCCGAGGAACGGGTGGCCGCGCGTCGACGGTGAGCTGAAGCGGTACACGCACGGCTCGGGGGCTTTTTAAAAGTCGACGGAGTACGAACCGCCGTGCTGACGAAAGACCTCCTCCGTGTCTCGCGTCGGGGCGGCAGCTACCGCCCGGAGTTCGTCGGCTCCGAGCACCGACCGCTCGCTGCGCGACTGATCGAGACCTATCGGGAGCACGTCGACCGCCCCCGGCGTGAAGTCGACGCCGCTGTCGAGTCGATCGAACGCGCCGAGTCCGATTTCAAACTCGTCCGCGGGTTCGCCGCCCTGCTTGACCGTGAGGCCACCTTCGAGACGGTCGCGCCGCTGCCGCCCGAACGCAGCCGTCGACGCGTGTTCGAAGCCGCCGAGGCCGTGGGTGTCGCCACCCCTGACGAACGCGAACGGGCAATTGCCCGCGCGGCCGACCGACTCGCGGTCGGCATCGACGCCGTCGAGGAATCGTTGTACGCCGACCGCGACTGCAACCAGCGGCTGACGGCGTTCGACCCCCGCTGGAGCCCCGAAAGCCTGATCGAGCAGTACAACCTCTCGCTGGCCCAGACTGCGCTGTTCGACGCCACCGAGGTCCGACTCACGAGCGACGATCCCCGTCGACTGATTTCGGCGGTCAAACGGCTTCGACTGATGTACGAGATCGAACGCGCCGACTCCGAGGGGCTCACACAGCGAACCGTCGTCGTCACCGGCCCCGACCGGCTCTTTCGCCGAACGCGGCGGTACGGCACCGCCTTCGCCCGCCTGCTTCGGTCGGTCGCGACGACCCGCGAGTGGGAGCTCCGAGCGACAGTCGACGACCGCGGCACCGAGCGAGCGCTCGTACTGACCCAGCGCGATGTGTCGGTGCCCGGCGTCGACCCCATCGCCGAGCCGAGCTACGACAGCGGCGTCGAACGCGAGTTTGCCGCCCGGTTTTCGGCGCTCGATCTCGACTGGGACCTCGTTCGGGAGCCGGACCTCCTCGAAACGGGGACGAGCGTGATGATCCCCGATTTCGCCTTCGACTACCGGTACGCACCGTTTCGGGTCTACTTCGAGGTGATGGGGTTTTGGACGCCCGAGTACGTCGAGAAGAAACTCGCGCAGTTGGACGGCCTCGAGGACGTCGACCTCATCGTCGCGGTCGACGACTCGCTGGGCGTCGGCGAGAAGATCCAAGCGACCGATCATCGCGCAATCGCCTACACCGGCTCGGTGCGCCTCAAGGACGTGGTCGACGTGCTTCGGGAGTACGAAGCCGACCTCGTCGACGAAGCCGCCGCCGAGTTGCCCGACGAACTCCACCCGGAGGCCGACGTGATCGAGTTGGCTGCGCTCGCCAGCGAGTACGGTGTCTCGGTCGACCTGCTCGACGGTCGAACGTTTCCGGACCACGAGCGGGTCGGTCAGTGGGTGGTCCGGCCCGACGTATTGTCGGCGATTGACGCGGAGCTTTCGGCCGGGATGTCGTTTGCAGATGCGGAGACAATCATCGAAGAACACGGGCTGACCGACGCCAGCGCGGTGTTAGCGGTGCTCGACTACCGGGTCATCTGGGAGGGGTTGACCGGTGGCATCCTCGAACCCCGATAGTCTGTGTCGATTGGTGGCGTCCTCGAACCTCGATAGTCAGTGTCGACCGACACGGGCTTTTTGAGCGTTCGACCCGTTCGGACTGTATGGTCCTCAAACGGCTGCTTGGCTCGAAATGGTCCCAACGGTTCAGCGTCGTGACGGTGGCAGCCAACGGTGTTCGGGCCCTGCTCCGGGGTAACAAACGCGTTGGGTTGTTCCTCATTGGGTTGGCAGTGCTCGCCTACCGATGGTCGCCGCTCGGTATCGTAATCCCACTCCTACTCCATCGCTACGGCGACGAACTCGCCGACTGGGCGATGGGTCGGTCCGAGTCGAACGCGTAAACCTATTTATATACTCGCGCTCCAGCGACCGAGCGGTTCAGGGTGGATTGCCGTCGACCTCGGCGTCCTGCGAACGGGTGGGCGTCGAGCTGGTCGACTCGCCGAACCGATCGTACAGCGAGCCGACCAAAAAGCCGTAGGCGAGATGAGCCAACAGCGTAAAGCCTGCGAAAACAACCAACAACGGGCCGGTCAGCTCGCCACGACCGAGGACGATGAACGCGATCCAGAGGGCCGCACCCAGGATCATGCCGTTCGACGCCGAGTCGTCGAACGGAAGCGAGGGTTCGATGGCGACGAACAACAGGGGCCAGATGAGCGTGCCGACGGCCGCAAAGATGATAAATCCGAGAACGGTGTTTCCGGGCATCCCGACGTAGCGAGCGACCGCATCGAACGCCTGGACCTCCTCTCTGGTTTCGACCTCCAGCATGAGAAAGACGAGCGACATCACCGCAATCCCGGTCGCACCGCCGAGTATCCCGCCTGCAATCCTGTTCATCCGGACTCACTGACGACAGGCATCATACCACCACCACAGCAGGCGTCGACATAAAACTCGGTTTGTGTCTGAGTTGTCGACAGTCGGGTTTAAAAGAAAGACGACGGCGCGTGACGAACCGTCCTCACCCACGAGGCTCGACACCGAGCAGTATCGATCCACCTAGCAGTATCGATCCACCTAGCAGTATCGATCAGTCAATACATCTTAACGGAGTGGGCGAGTAGGACGTCTATGATCAGTGCAGTACAACCGTCGACAGTGGTGTTCGACCACACCGCCGGAGGGTCCAGCCGATGAGTCGACAGTACGCCCCGGTGTCGCCGCCGGTCGCGCTGACGATCGCCGGCAGCGACTCGGGCGGCGGGGCGGGCATCCAGGCCGACCTGAAGACGATGGAAGCCCACGGCGTCTTCGGCACCTCCGTCATCACGGCCACGACGGCCCAGAACACGGCAGGCGTCCACGACGTGAACGTGCTTCCGTCCGATCATATCACCGCCCAGTTTCGGGCGGTCGACGAGGATTTCGATGTCGGCGCGATCAAAACCGGGATGTTGGCGACCGCACCCGTGATCGAGACGGTCGTCGATTGTCTGGCTGGCTTTTCAGGCCCCGTCGTTGTCGACCCCGTGATGGTCGCGGCGACCGGCGACCGACTGCTGAGCGAGGATGCCGAGGATGCGTACAACGAGTTGATCGCCCGATCGACGCTCGTCACGCCGAACGTCGACGAGGCCGAGATTCTGACCGACATGGAGATCGACGACGCGGCCGCCGCCGAGGCCGCCGCCGAGATGTTGGTCGACCAGGGGACTGACGCCGCGCTCGTCAAGGGTGGCCACCTGGAGGGCGACGAGGTGGTCGACACGCTCGTCGTGCGCGAAGACGGCGGGACACGAACCGAGCAGTTCAGCCACCCGCGGGTCAAAACTGACGCGACCCACGGCTCGGGCTGTACGCTGTCGAGCGCGATCGCAGCGCGACTCGCTGGTGGCGAACCGCTGGCGGCGGCGGTCGGCAGCGGCGTAGCGTTCATGGAGCGCGCCGTCCGCTACGGACTTGACGTTGGGACGGGGCCGGGATCGGTCCACCACATGGTCGACCTCCGCGAGCGGGCCGACCGAGTGGCGGTGAGCGAGGCAGTCGACGAGATCGTCGCTCGGCTGGTCGACCGACACGTCGAACCCCTTGTTGCCGACGAGGGGATGGAAGTCGTCGGTGCGACACGGTACGCCGAGACGCCCGCCGAAGTCGTTGGCGTCGACGGGCGAATCCACCGGGCCCGAATCGGGCTTCGACCCACGGCGGGCGTCCGGTCGGGCGGATCGACCGCGCTGGCGATCCGGTTGTTGGCGGCTCGCGAAACGCACCCGGAGCTTCGGTTCGCGATCAGCTGTCGGTTCGACGAGAGCATCGAATCCGCGCTGTCGACGCTGGAAGGACCAGTCGTGGCTGTCGACAGCGAGACAGAATCCCGGCCAGTGGCCATGATCGACCACGAAGGCGATGGTCGACAGCCCAGCGTGATTCTGGTCGCCACCGATGCCGAAACCCTGATTGAACGAACCCTTCGGCTCCACAACGGCCTAATTACGGAGTGACGTCGACCGGAGTTCGACCGAACGTCGACCTCCCTTCGACCGCCAGTCCCTGAACGTGGTGTCAACACGCCCGTCAGAGGAGAGAGGAAGTATATAAAGAAGAAAGAACGGCTGCTGGGTTACCTAACCGCAGGCGCTAAGGCCCCTTCCTCAACGACGGAGCGAAGCGAGGTCGTAGGGAGGGGATACAGCGCCGTCATCGTCTTTCATCAATGCGATACTGCTGGCCCACAGGCCCACGCTATCAGTAGCTTTTTGTGTATCTACGAGGTAGATACTCTTAATGGATCGGTACGAGGTCGAAGGACACGAAGTCCTCGAAACAGAAGCCAAACGATCCGGCAACGGCGCGCACGTCTACGTCCCGAAAGCGTGGGCCGGTGCGACCGTCAAGGTCGTTCGCGTCACCGATCCATCCGATGAGTAGGTATGCGCTACAACTACAGGTATCGGCTCAAACCGTCCGACAAACTCCACGAGCGGTTGGCGTGGACGTCGATACCTGCCGACAGGTCTACAACCACTTCCTTCACCGACTCAACCGAGTAGACGGAACCTCCGCCTACTCCGAACAGTCTCTCCTTCCCGACCTCAAACGCGAGTGGTCCGATCTAAAGGACGTTCACTCGAAGGTGCTTCAGAAAGTCGTTCAGCGGTTGTACGACAATCTCTCGACGCTGAAGGGGCGGAAAGACAACGGCTACCGTGTCGGCGAACTACGGTGGAAGGCTCCGCAGGAATATCGCTCGATCACGTACAGTCAAACCGGCTTCAAGCTCAACAACACGAGCGGTCGGCCTGTACTCTCTCTTTCTAAGATCGGTGACATTCCGATAGTCTACCACCGCAAGGTTCCCGACGATGCCATGATCAAGGAGGTCGTTGTCAAACAGGAGTCAACGGGCGAATGGTTCGCCGTCCTCGGCATCGAAACCGAGAACGACGCGCCACCGAAGCCCGAGAACCCCGAGAAATGCGTCGGGATCGACGTGGGTATCCTGAAGTACGCCCACGACAGCGACGGAACTGCCGTTAAAGGTCCCGACCTCTCCGAGGAACGCGAGCGGTTGGAGCGTGGACAACGCGACCTCTCGCGGAAGGAACACGGATCGGCGAACTACGAGAAGCAACAGCGCGTAGTGGCCCAACGCCAAGCTGACTTGAAGCGAAAGCGTCGGGACTTCCTTCACAAGCTCTCGGCGTACTACGCTCGGGAATACGACCTTGTAGCGGTCGAAGACCTCGACGCCAAGGGGTTGATGGAACTGCCGTCCAACAGTCGGAACCGAGCGGGGGCGGCGTGGGGAACGTTCCTGCGGATGGTGGAGTACAAGTGCGAACGCGAAGGCACGCACTTCGCCGCCGTCGATCCGCGAGGAACGACGAAAAAGTGTTCGAAGTGCGGTGTTTCGACCGACAAGCCGCTGTGGGTCCGCGAACACTCGTGTCCTTCATGCGGGTTCGAAGCGGATCGCGACCTCAACGCCGCCTACAACATCCTTTCACGCGGACTCGATCAAGTAGGAGTGGTTCACCCCGATTCAATGCCTGTGGAGACTGCGCTCCCTACGGGAACCAATTCGGTTCCTGCAAAGCGCGTCGTGGAAACAGGAAGCCCCGTCCTCAGCGAGGCCGTCAGGCCGAGCAGGGCGGGGTAGTTCACTGGAGACATGAGATCAGCGATCAGAGGACACGAGAGTGCCGTTCGGTTTCGAAAACCGCGGACCACACCGGCAGGGGGTACCGACGTGGTAAGGGGAGCAAAGAGATCACCAACAGTGAGGGGGACGAACACCGGTGATGCTCCCTGTATCTGTAGGCAGGTAGTCTATGAATAAGAGTGGTTACCCTACATGGTTAGGTATCGGGGGATCGAGAGCATGTGATCGAACACACACGGAGCGTGACCGAAACCGAACCGGGTAACAACGCTCAAAAAACTAAGTGACGATGCTCAGTGAACGAGTCGACTACAGGTGCCACAGAGGTTCTCCTCTTTGACGTCGACTTCGCGAACGGTGGGCGAAAAACTCATGACGCATTTGGAGTTGTCGCAGTGTTCGAGGCCGATGGTGTGGCCGATCTCGTGGACGACCTCTTTGCGGACGCGGTCGGCGAACACTTCGGTTGCGGGCTTGGTCGAGATGCCGCCGTCCGAGGAGGTCTGGAGGCGGTACGTCGAGATCACCGAGCCGTTTCCGTTCAGATAGGCCAGTCCAAAGACGTAGTTGCGGCGGCGGTAGTAGAGGTCATTGGCGGTGATGCCGATGTTTTTCTCTCCGGTTCCAACCCGGCTGACGAGTTCGATGAGGTCCTCCGCGCGGTGTTGGTTCCGGTTGGGGTCGAACGCGCCGTCGGGGATCGGCTGGCTGTCTTGGACCCGCACGTCACAGCCGTAGACCGAGCGCAGGCCGGCCGAGGACTCCCGCTTTACTTGCGCGGGAACATCCCCTATCGGCACGATATCGACGAGCATAGCATCCGATATGAAGGGGCTATTATTAAGTCTCACGCCGGACAAGCGTTCCGTCTCGCGATTGTCGACCCCCGACGAACACCACCGACTCGGTACGTTTTTTTCAGTGCCCCGTTTCGAGGTCAGTGATGGACGTAGATACGGTCGTACTCGATATCGACGGAGTGCTGGTCGACGTCGCCGACTCCTACCGCCGGGCAGTGATCGAATCGGTCGACCGGATGTACGGCAAGACGGTCGACCGCGAAGCCATCCAGGCGCTGAAGGACGCCGGCGGCTTCAACAACGACTGGCTCGTGACCGACGCGGTCGCGCTCTACGTCCTTGCGAAGCAGGCGGGCTACAACGGGTCGTTCGAGACGTTCGCCGAGGATATCGCCCACCACGGCGGCGGGTTGGAGGGCGCAGAGGCCACGCTGGCGGCCGACCTCCCCAACGCGGCGTTCGAGCAGGTCGTCGACGAGTGGGACCCCGACGAACTCCGCCGGGTGTTTCAGGCGCTCTACCTCGGTGCCGACCTCTACGGCGAACTCGAAGGCGAAGAACCACCGTTCGAGACGCCGGGTTACATCCACGACGAGCCGGTGATCGTCGACCCCGAAACACTCAATGTGCTGACCGAGCGCTACGAGGTGGGTGTGGTGACGGGTCGACCGGCCGCCGAGGCGACGATCGCGCTCGATCGGGTTGGATTGGCGGTCGACGACGCCCATCGGTTTACCATGGACAACTGGGAGCAGGGCAAGCCACACCCCCACGCACTCATGACGCTCGCTGAGCGCTTCGATTCCGAGGCCGTCGTGTTCGTCGGCGACACACTGGACGACATCGAGACGGCTGTCAACGCCGACGCCGAAGACGATGGGTCGACGTACGACGGGATCGGCGTGTTGACCGGCGGACTGACCGGCGAGTCGGGACGCGAGAAGTTCCACAAAGCTGGGGCTACGGCGGTGCTCGAATCGATCAACGAACTGCCGGAGTATTTGAATTAGTCACCGACTACCGCCCCCATCGATACCGGGTCGGTTCGCCGCACACGCAAGTCTTAGGGCTGAACCATCCCCACTGTTTTCTATGCGAATCGCACTCCTTGGCGGCACTGGCGACATCGGCGAAGGACTTGCGCTCCGATGGGCGTTCCACAGCGACCACGACATCGTGATCGGCTCGCGTGACCCAGAAAAGGCACGCGCGAAAGCCGACGAGTACGAGGCCGAAATCGAGAGCCGCGGCGTCGACATCAAGATCACGGGGTTCGAAAACGCGATGGCCGCCGACCGGGCCGACGTGGTCGTGCTGGCGGTTCCGGCCTACCACATCGCCGACACCATCGAGGCGGTCGAGGGGTCGCTTGCGGAGGGTGACATCCTCATCACCCCCGCGACGGGGATGAAACGCGACGAGGACGGCTTTCACTACCACCGCCCCGGCGCGGGCAGCGTGACGAAACTCGCGGTCGACGCCGCGCCCGACGGCGTCCCCGTGGTCGGCGCGTTCCACAACCTCGCGGCCGGACGGCTGACCGATCTCGATGCGGAGTTACGGATCGACACCCTGCTGATAAGCGACGACGAGTCGGCGAAGTCGACGGTCAAATCGCTCGCCGAGGACATTGACGGCCTGCGCGCGCTGGACGCGGGCGGGGTCGCCAATGCCGCCGAGGTCGAGTCGGTGACGCCACTGCTTATCAACGTCGCGATGAACAACAGCGGCCTGCACGATCTGGGCGTCCGCTTCGACTAACGCGTTTCTGCGGCTGATTCATCACTTGTGTCGTGTTCGATCCAGTCGAGCAGTCGGTCGACCGCGACCACGGCCCCACCGATACAGAGCCAGAGGGCTGGAACGACCGCGAGGAGTACGACCCAGTGTGGGACGGGCTGTGCTGCTGAGGCTTCGTGTAGCGCGAGCGTGGAACCCACCAACCCGACAGCAACGCTGGCGTGTGAAAGAACCATCGTGGTGATCAGACCCGTTCGTCCGGATCGGTCTGTCGACGCGTAACTGCCGTGCTGTAGAGGTAGTAGCCAGCGATGATGAACAGCAGACTGATCACGATCCAGTGGGGGTTGTACTGGCCGCCAAGCGAGAACGGCTCGCCGCCGGGGCCAACCGGTTGGTGGAGACCCAACAGCGCGTGGTCGACGACGGCGTCGAAGAGATCAAAAACGCCGAGACCGATCACGGCCGCTCCAGCGACGGGTCGAACCGCCAGCGGCGCGGCCGTCCGCCGCTCGGCGCGCCACAGCAGACCAGCACCAACGCCCGCGATGAGCAGCATAGCGAGCGAAAACAGACCGTCGGCGAAGACGTTGATTCGGAGGCCGTTGAGTGTATTCATCGGATACATCCCGGAGACGAGGTGGTGCCACTGGAGGATGTGGTGGAGGACGAGCACGTCGACGAGGCCGCTGAAGCCGAAACCGAAAACGCCCGCCGCGAGCAGCCCGCGCCGACGTACGGCTTTCGGCGTGTGACCTGTAGTGGTCGTCTGCTGGGAGTCGACCATGGGAGTGGGTCGACCGCCCTAATAAAGAGACGTGTGGCCGGTTTGCTGAACGTACCAGAAACTGACTGCTACAGTGTAGCGAAAAAAGGAGTATTAGGGGTGGATATAGGCGACTACTCGGCGCAGAGGTCGACGAAGTTTCGCAGGATCCGCAGGCCGGTCTCGCCGCTTTTTTCAGGGTGGAACTGCGTGCCGAAGACGGTTCCCTCGTCGTTGGCAATGACCGCCGGGAAGTCGACGCCGTAGTCGGCGGTGGCGACGACCGTGTTTTCGTCGTCCGGATCGGCATAGTAGGAGTGAACGAAATAGGCGTACTCGCCATCCACGCCCTCGACGATCGGGTGGTCGCGCTGGACGTCGAGTTCGTTCCAGCCCATGTGCGGGACCTTGCGGTCGACGTCGAACCGGACGTTGGTTCCCGGAATGAAGTTCAGCCCCTCTACATCGCCCTCGCCGGCGTGTTCGGCCTCCTCGCTCGAACCGAGCAACATCTGCATGCCGAGACAGATACCGAAGATGGGCTGGCCGCGCTCGGCGGCCTCGGCCAGTGCCTCGCGGTAGGGGCCAGCGTTGTCCATCCCCTCGCGGAACGCGCCGACACCGGGGAGAACGATGCCGTCGGCGTCGGCGAACGTCTCAGGGTCTTCGGAGATCGTGACGCCCGCGCCGGCGCGTTCGAGGCCGCGGGTGACGCTGCGGAGGTTGCCGAGGCCGTAGTCGACGACGACGATCTCGGCGGCCGTCTGTTCGGGTGAGGTCGCGCTCATACGCAGACTCTGGGGGCCGGAGACAAGGGGTTTTCCGTTCGAACAACGCCGAAAATATAGAGACCCAGAGAGACGGGCCTCAGAAGTGACCGGCCGACTCGTTGGAGAACTGGAGATCGCCGCCGCGGCCGCCCTCGACCGTGTCAGCGCCCGTATCGCCGGTCGAGGGGACCTTGATCTGGACGTCTTCGATCTCTTCGAACTCGTAGTAGAGGTCCCGCTGGATGTTCTGTGCGGTGATGTTCGAGATCCCACAGCCCGAACAGGTGCCGCCGAGTTCGATGACGACGAGCCCGCTTTCGGGATCGGCCTCCCGAACCACGCTCGTGCCGCCGTGCATCTGGATGATCGGCATCTGTTTGACCACCCATTTTTCGACCCGTGATTTCAGGCTTGCTCCGTTCGGTTGGCTCTCGTCGCTCATTAGGTATCCTTCGAGCCGCAAGTATGGGAAAGTTGTGGTTCGTATGCGAATCGATCACAAACGATCATCCGCGTTAGCACCGCGACCGGCCGCAGCGGCGCGCCAACTCAGAGCCGCGAACGATCACCCGTACCATCGGTGAGTGCGCTGGCGACCGCGCCCATGACGACGACGTCGTCGCCGTGGGCGGTCAGCCTGACCTCGGGGATGTTCGACATCACCATTTCGTCGAGTCGCTCGCGCAGTGGCTTGACCACCAGCTCGGGATTGTTGAGTGCGACCGCCCCGCCGACGCTGATCACCAGGGGGGCGTAGGCGTGGACGATGTTGGCGACGCCCATCGCGTTCCAGTGGGTGACCTGCTCGATTACGTGGTCGGCAAACGTGTCGTCACCAGCGTGTTCGAACACGTCGACCGCCGAAAACTCCGGGTCTTCGAGTGAGAGGGCGGTGTTGATCGGGTCCTCGTCGTGGAGGCGGGTGGCGTATTTGGGGATGTTGTTGCCCGAGCAGTAGGCCTCCCAGTGGCCGTCGTGGCCGCAGCCGCAGGTCATGATTCCTTGCGGATCCAATGTCATGTGGCCGACCTCGCCCGCGTTGCCGTCCCAGCCGCCGATGACGTGGCCGTCGACACAGATGCCTGCGCCGATCCCCGAAGACATCGTCAGATACACCATGTCGTCGGGATTGCGCTCGGAGTGGAACCGCTCGCCGATGACGCCCGCGATCGTGTCGTTGTGGAGGTAGACCTCGTCGGTCGCCAGCAGTTTCGAGATCGGCCCGGTCAGCGGGATCCGGTCGATCGAATCGGGGAGGTTGGCAGGGTCTTCGACCGCGCCCGCGGCCAAATCGAGCGGCCCGATCGAGCCGATGCCGCAGGCAGTCGCCACCGAGGGATCGATGCCGACCTCGGCGGCCGCCTCACGGATGAGATCCAGGATCGCTTCGGTGATCGCAATGCCAGTCGGTCCGCGCGGCGTCGACCCGCGGGCAGCGCCGAGGATCGTCGCCGACTCATCCGCGACGACCGCTCGGACGTTCGTTGCCCCGAGATCGACGCCCACGTAGTAGGCCATCACGCAAATAGGGAGGGCGATAGCACTTAATTGAGCCGCTTTTACTCACCAGTGAATAGTGTTCGCACAACAGTGACTGATACGTCACTCTGCCAACAGGGTACGGTCGACAGCTACCGGTTCAGTAGTCGGGCGCGTCGTCTTCGACAGTACGTTTCATCGACTTGCGGCGGGACTTCGCATCGCGTCCGGTCGCCTCAAGCAGAAATTCGTTTTTCAGTGAGACCGCTTCGGCGGCCGCATCGGCCTCACCGGCTGCGATAACCTCCTCAGCGGGTCGTTCTTCGAAGTGAACGATCAACTGGTCTTTCTTGCTACTGTATTCGGCCGCACCAACGAGAATCCGGTCGAACACGGGGTTGGTGGGTTCGTCGATCGCGTACAGCTCGTGGCCGTCTCTGGTTTCGGTTCCGGTTACCGGTCCAAAATACGATTCGATCGTCGACTTGAGGTCGGGGACGCGGTCGTCGAGATGCTCGCCGCGACGCATCTTGTACTCCTTCATCGCCCAGGGGTTGGCGAGGCGATGCTTTACCTGTTTCGTCGTTTAGATCTGATAGGTAGCTGAACAGTTAAATCGGGCGCTCGGAAATGTAGCCTCGTTTGCAGTTCGGACAGATGTCGCCAGCCCGCATCGAGGAGTTGCCAGCCTGCCGCGAAAGCCCGCATTCGGGGCAGTAGAACTCGGTTTGGATATCGTCGACCGTCGGCTCGAAGTCGACCGAGGGTTGTTCAGCACGAGTAAACGAGAGTTCGACCTCCTCGCCGCTGGCTGTCGAGCGCTCAGTGTTGGTGATCTCCGGGGTGAAGCCGCCGCCGAACGTCATATCGTCAGGGCCGCCTTCGGTGGGCTCTTCGGCCGCAAACCCTTCGTCATCGTCGTCTCGCACCGATGGCCACGAGTGGTCGCTTCCCTCGTCAGCGACCTCCTCGGCATCATATTCGGGCCACTCGCCGGGCTCACGGTCGGTCGACTCGTCGGCGTCAGTGGCCCCAGCATCACTCGAATCCGGCTCGTCTCTGGGTTCGTTCGGGAGAATCAGCCCGTCGTCTTCGGCGGCCTCGACAGGCTCGGCCGGCGTCGCCGCGGCGGCCTCCACGTCGTCGACGGTCATGTTGGCGGGCTGGGCCGCGCCGAGCGTTTCGGCGGTGTCGGGTTCGCTGGTACCGTCGGCTTCATCGGTCTCGTCGGTCAGCAGTTCGGCATCGTCGGTCGTCGTTACCGAGTCGTCGATAGTCACGCTGGCGCTTGAGCCAGCGGCGCTCGCTGACTGGTCGGCTGCGGTCGACGACGCGTTGGCGGCGGTTGCTGGCTGGTCGGCGTCGACACCTGTCGCTTGTGCGCTGCCGGGCGCGGCCCTGTCGGCGCTGCCGGATGGCTCGGCGGCGGTCGCCGTCGCGGTGAGTTGGTCCATCGAGGTGACCTCCGTGTTCTCGCTGACGATCCGCCGTTCGCCGCAGCGTATGCAGGTTTTGACCTCGTTGACCGTGATGACGACTTCGTTTCCTTGTTCTTCGCGTTCGCGTTCGAGTTCGGGCTCGCCGAAATCGTGGCTGAGCAGACACCGGAATCCCATTAGGCCACATTCCGATGTACGAGACTAAAAGCTACTCCCTCTGTCTGCCGTCCGTCTGACGCTCCTGACCGCTGGCTCCGGTAGACGTAAATCCGTACCGTTTCTACATGTACCCATGGGAGCCAAGCCCGAGTTTCGGGATCGGCCTGCCGTCGAGGTCGAGGTTCTCGACGCGCTCGTCGAGCGTGCCGACGAGGGAATGACCGTCCTCGAACTCCGGGCGGTCGTCGACCGCGATATCGACCGGATCGAGCACGCGCTGTCGACGCTCAAAGCCGACGGACTCATTTCGGTCGACAACCACGGCGGGTCGGTTCGCATCCAGCCGGCCGACCACGTCGTCGACACCGATCCCGTCCCCGACGACGACCGATCGCTCGTCGATATTCTCCGCGAGAAGCTCGGGCTGTAGCCAGTTCGACCACACCGTGAGGCGTCGCTGTTTTACTTAACGGCAACGTTGAATCAGTAATGACACTCGTCGGAGACAGTCACACCGACCTTGGGGCGACGTTCATCACCGACGGCAACCGCGAGGTCGTCGACCACTACGGTCGACCGGCGGTTGCTCACCGAGCCGTGCGAAACGGCGTCGGCGTGATCGAAATGGGGTACGGCATCGTCGCCATTGAGGGCGAAGATCGCGTGGCGTACGTCGACAACATCGTCTCGAACCGAGTTCCCGAGACGGATGGCCACGGCTGTTACGCCCTCCTGCTCGATCCACAGGGCCGAATCCAGTCGGACCTGTATATATACAACGCTGGCGAGCGCCTGCTTCTTTTCGCCCCGCCCACCGAGGCCGCATCGATCGTCGACGATTGGCAGTCGAAGGTGTTCATTCAAGATGTCGAGATCACCGACGCAAGCGAGACGTTCGGCGTCTTCGGCGTCCACGGGCCGATGGCGACCGAGAAGATCGCCTCCGTGCTGAACCACGCGGGCGCGCCCGAACCCGAACTCACCTTCGAGCGTGGCTCGATGGCTGACTCGGGTGTGACAGTGATCGCCAGCGACAATCCCACTGGCGAGGAGGGCTACGAGGTGATCTGTGGAGCCGTCGACGCCCAGAACGTGATGGATACGCTGCTCAATCGCGGGCTCAACGCCGCCCCCTTCGGCTACCGAACCTTCGAGTCGCTGACGCTCGAAGCGGGGACGCCACTATTTAAAAGCGAGCTCCGCGGACAGGTTCCGAACACCGTCGGCCTCCGACACGCTCTCGACTTCGAGAAAGGCTGTTACGTCGGCCAGGAGGTCGTCTCGAAAGTCGACAACCGTGGGCGGCCAAGTTCGCGGCTGGTCGGCCTGCAGACCGAATCGCTGGTCGACGCCGAGGCGACTGTCACCGCCGACGCCGAGGAGATCGGCACCGTAACGCGAGCGGTCGACAGTCCCTCGCTCGGCGAACCCATCGCACTCGCGTTCGTGACGTTCGATACTGAACTCGACGGATTAGGCGTCGAACCGGCCGAGGGGACGGCCGACGAGACAGTCGACGCCGAGGCGGTCGACCTTCCGTTTATAAATAAAAGCGCTGACTCGCTGCGGCGGCCGACGTATCCTGCACCGAATACGACAGATTAGGGATAAGTTAATACATAATCGTAGTCTATGCGGGGCTATGGACAACGAACCTCGGCTCTTGCTGAGGGTTTCCGGGTTGGATTCGGTCCTCCACGGCGGGGTGCTCGGCGAGCGGTCGTACCACCTCTGTGGCGGTCCGGGCACTGGCAAGACCATCTTCGGCCTCCACTACCTGCTTGCGGGCAACAAGGACGACGAAACCGCGTTGTATCTCAGCTTCGAGGAGGACCCCGAGACGATCGTCGACAACGCGGGTCGGCTGGGGTTCGACGTTTCGGTCATCGAATTTCTCGATCTCACGCCAGGCGGCGAGCTGTTCGACGGTGACCGACCCGACGAGGTCGACGGCGGGCTGCGTAAGGCCGTCGGCGTGCTCAAAAAACGGGCCAGCGACTTCGAGCGCAGCCTCCGGCACTTCGAGATCACCCACGAAGGCATCGCCGTCGGCGAGAAACTGACCGGGCTGCGGAGCATCCTCTCGGGAGCCCCCGACGTCTCACCAACGGACCATGAGTGATAAGCTCCCGGAGCGAGCCGCTACCGCAGCCACGGAGGCGACGAAGACGTGATCGGGCTCCACGTCGTCTGTTCGATCTGCGCGGATCGGGACCGCGAGCTACTAGTCGACTGGCTCGGCTCACGCGATGGTGTGACTGTCGAGACGGTCGACCCCGAGGAGCTACTGACGGTACCGTTCGACTGCTGTATCATCGATCAGTCGACGCTGGAGGCCGTCGGCGATGGGCTGCTCAAACGCATCACAGCCGAGCGGCCGCTGTCGCTGCCCTGTTTGCTTTTTTCGGCTTCGCCAGCGGTCCGTGCTGCGGTGCCCGAGGTCATGGGGCCGCTGGTCACCGACGTGATCGAGCCGCCGGTCCGCAAAGCCGAACTCGGCCGCCGATTAGACGTGCTGTTTGGGATTCGGCGGCAGTCGAAACAGCTGGCACGGTCGAAAGCCCACCACGAACGCCTGCTCGAACTGCTGCCGGAGGCGGTGGTAGTCGTCGGAAGTGACGGCGAGATTCGGTATGCGAACTCCGCGGCCAGCGCCCTGTTTGCCTCCGGTTACCCGCTTTTGGGCCAGTCGTTTCTCGATCGGGTCACGCCGAGCGATCGGGTGGCCGCGGCCGACCTCATCGAGACGGCCCGGTGGCTCGGCTCGGCCGGGTTCGTCGACCTCGAACTCGCGGTCGACGGCGAGGCGCGCGCAATCGAGGCCGCGGGGACGGTCACTGGCGACGACGGGTCGGTCGAACTCGTCTGCCGGGATATGACCGAGCGGAACGAACGCGAGGCGCAACTCGAACTCTACCGGACGGCGATGGACGAGGCGACCGTCGGCATCACGATCACCGACGCCAGAGCCGTGGACAACCCCCTCGTCTACGTCAACCGGGAGTTCGAGCGGATGACCGGGCAGGATCTCGAATCGATGGTCGGCCGGAACCCGCGGTTCGCCCAGTCACCTCGGAGCGATCCCGACACCGTCGCCGAGATTCGCGAGGCGATCGCGGCGGGCGAGCCGATATCGGTCGAACTCATCAATCAACGATCCGACGGCACCGAATGGTACAACGCCCTCAACATCTCGCCGGTCCACCAGGACGGCGAGCTGACCCACTTTCTGGGCTTCCAGCGTGACGTCAGCGCCGAACGCGTCCAGCAGAACGAACTTGCGGTACTCGACCGCGTGCTGCGGCACAACCTCCGCAACCGGCTCAACGTCATTCTGGGCCACGCTGAGACGCTCGTCGAAGGGGCCGCAACCGAGGCCGTCCCGCTCCATGCGAGTACGATCTGCCGGACCGCCGAGGACTTGCTGGCGGTCAGCGAGAAAACGCGGCGGTTCCGGGCGGCACTCGACGATGACGCCGGAACGCGAACACGGGCCGATCTCGTCGGCATCGTTCGGGACTGCGTCGACGACCTCGCCGCAAACTACCCGGCGGCCGTCTTCACGTGCGACCTGCCGGGTCAAGTCGACGTGCAGTCGGGCTGTTCGGTCCGGTTCGCCCTGGCCGAACTGCTTGAAAACGCCGTCAGCCACTCCGAGCAGCCCGAGCCCGAGGTCAGCGTTACAGTCGAGAAGTCCGACGGCGAGATCGCAGTCGAGATCGTCGACGATGGCCCCGGAATCCCGGAATCCGAACGGCAGGCGTTCGCCGACACGACCGAGACACCGACCGACCACGCGATCGGCATCGGGCTGTGACTCGTCCGCTGGGCCGTTGACACCGCTGGCGGCGATCTCGACTACGCGGAGGCCGACCCCCGCGGCAGCATCGTCACCGTTCGGCTGCCGTCAGTATCGGAGTCGGCGGGCTCCGAGTCCTGATCAGGAAAACAACCGCGTGAGGTGGCTCTTCGAGAAGAACGACGAGGGCCGATCCATGTGGACGCCGATTTCGCCCGACAGCGCCCGGAGGCCGACGCGCTGGATCGGCTCGGGCAGCGAGTAGGCCCGCCGGACGAGGTGGCCCATTCTGATCTCGGTCGACAGCTGCTGTCGCCACGCCGACTCGTAGATCGAAAGCGAGTCGGGCCGGTCGGGATCGATATGGCGGGCCGCACAGTCCGCAGCGGTCATCCCATACAAGATCCCGCCGCCGGTGAACGGTTTGGTCTGGGCGGCCGCATCACCGATGAGGAAGACGCGGTCGGTCGTCACCGACTCTGGCGGGCCGATGGGGATCGCCCCCGAGCAGAACCGGTCGGTCTCGACGCCGTACTGGGCAGTGAGGCGGTCGAACAGCGCGGTCACGTCGTCGCCCGGCGGCGCGGCCAGGCCGTACTCCACCCCAGCGTCGCCGCGGGGAATGCGCCACGCGAAAAATCGCGGGACCGTGAGGTGGACGTCGACGTGGTCGCCGTGGTCCGGCTCGTCGGTAAACGCCAGCACGCCGTGGAGTTTCTCGCCCGGTTCGGGGAGGCCGACCGCCCCCCGGACCCGCGAGACGGGGCCGTCGCAGCCCGCAACCATCTTCGCCTCGAACTCGGTGGTTCCTTGCTGGCCCGCGACGCTCGCGGTGACGGTTACGTGGTCGCGGTGTTCGTCGACCGCGGTGACGGTGTGACCCTCCCGCACGTCGGCTCCGGCGCGGCGGGCGCAGTCGGCGAGCGTGCGGTCGAGGTCGACGCGATCGATGACGTTCGAGACCTCCTCGGTCTTGTAGAACAGGTGGGCGTCGCTGTCGGGGCCACCGGTGTAGAAGTTCGCGCCGTAGACGCGGTTCTGAAAGAGGTCGTCGCGGGCCTCGTCGGGGACGTAGTTCCAGATGTCGGTGCTGACGTGGCCCGAGCAGGCCAGCGGCTCGCCGACGGTCCCCTTTTCGAGGGCGAGCACATCGAAGCCGGATTCGGCCGCACGGCGGGCAAAGCGCGCCCCGGCAGGGCCGACCCCGACGACGACGAAATCGTACATACCCGTAGATACGGACGATTTCGTATATAGTTTGTCAGTTCCTACTGCTGGACGACCGCAATGTCCTGTGGCGGCTGGTCAGTCAGCGAGTCGCCCCACGGAACGTCGACCGCGGTCCACGAACTGCCCTGATCGGCGGTCCGGTAGAGTCCGCGGTTAGTCGCCGCATAAAACTCGCCAGCAGCGTGACCGCGGGCCAGCGCGGCCCGGACGACGCCCTCGCCCATCGGCAGGCCACGGCCGTCGAGCCGTTGCCACCGGCCGCCGTCGCGTCGACGGTAGACGTACGAGTCGGCCGCCTCGGGGGAGTGGGCCGACCGCGCACCGTGGGCCGCCGAAACGAGGACGCAGGCCGGATCGTCGGCGTCGACGGCGACGCCCCAGCAGTAGCGATGATCGAGGCCCTCCTGTGGTTTGGCCCACGTCGACCCGCCGTCGCGCGTCTCGGCGTAGCCGTCGCCAGCGGCGGCCCACGCGTAGCCCGGTACCTCGGGATGGGTCGTCATCGAGTGGACGTCCCGCCGAGCAGTGGGTCGGCGGTCCTCCCAGGTCTCGCCGCCGTCGTGGCTCTGGACGAGTGCGCCCGCCTCAATGCTGACGTAGAGATGCCCGCGGTCGTAGGGGTCGGGTTCGATCCACCGGACGTGATGGGTGTGTGGCCGCGGCGGAAACGACCACTCCGAGGCCGACTGGAGGTCGGTGAGGCCTGGTTTTTCCGTCCACGTCTCGCCCGCGTCGGTCGACCGATAGACGCGGCTGGGTTCAGTGCCGATCCAGATTTCGTCGGGGCTCCGGGTGCCGATTGCCGCCGCGGTGATCAGTTCGGGGCCGATGTCGTCGACTCCGACGCGCTCGAAGGTCGTGCCGCCGTCGACGCTGCGGAGGAGTCCGGCGTCGGCCGTGCCGACGAAGAGACGATCAGGTGCATCAGCGTCGACCGCGAGGCAGTTGAGGCGATGGTCCGTGAGGTGGGTGTCGAGGGTCGGGGAGTCACCGCCGTCGACGACGAGGAGGGTCTTGCGCATGGCGAGATAGCAGGTGACCATACGAGGCCTTCGACGTGTGGTATAGAAAAACTGCATGGCAGTCCAACCACGAGCCGCGAGGCGCTTACAACACCGACAGAAAACCGCCAACAAGGCCGACTGTCACGACCAGTCGACCGATACTGCCGAGAAAGGTCGCAATGGCGAACTTCACGTAGTCGCGTTCGAGAACCGCAAAGGCGTAGATCGAGATCGTATCCGGAAAGAAGGGGACCGACAGCGCAACGGCGAGACCGGCGTAGCCGTACTGTTGGGCGATGTGGATAGATCGTTTTTCCGACCATTCGAGGATGCTCCACCGCGAGCGTCGTAGCCAACGAGTGACCGGCCCCGACTGTTTGACCTCCTGGCCGATATGGAACGCAAACAGACTCCCAGCAGCCTTGCCGCTCGCACTGATCAGCATGATACTCGTGATCTGTCCGACAGGCCCGAACCCGAAATCTAACGGTGCGACGAGAACGACCTCGCTCGGGCCCGGAAGCGCGAACGCGATCAGAAACGAGTAGGCGAAGATGATCCCGACTCCCGGCCAGCCGGTCGCTGACTCGACGAGCGCCTCGGACACACTCACCACGGACGTATACATCATCTCAGCCGACTGTCCCGTCGACAGATAGAACATCTCCATTGCCGCGTACACAGTCGGGATAGGGGGGCTAAAACCTCCCCCTTACGCACGTCGCGATTTCAGTCGTCGCTGATGACTTTCGCGGGCTTGCGGCGATCCGATCGCGGCCCCTCAATGTCGACGTCGGGCAGGTAATCCCTGAGATACCGACCCGTGTAGGATTCCTCAGTTCGGGCGACCGCTTCGGGGGTTCCGCTGGCGACGACTCGACCGCCACCCTCGCCGCCCTCGGGGCCGAGGTCGATGATGTGGTCAGCGTTTTTGACGAGATCGAGTTCGTGTTCGACGACCACTACGCTGTTGCCGTTATCCACGAGCCGCTGGAGCACCTCGATCAGTTTGCGCTCGTCGGCCTTGTGGAGCCCAGTTGTCGGCTCGTCGAGCAGGTAGAGGGTGTCGCCAGTCTGTTTTTTGCCCAACTCTTCGGCCAACTTCACACGTTGGGCCTCGCCGCCCGAAAGGGTGGTCGACGGCTGGCCGAGCGACATGTAGCCCAGCCCCACGTCCTTCAGGAGTTTCAGGCGTCGACGGAGCTGGGAGTTGGCCTCGAAGAAGTCGTAGGCCTCGGTGACCTCCATCTCCAGGACGTCAGCAATCGTCTTGTCCTTGTAGGTCACATCCAACGTTTCGTCGTTGTATCGCGAGCCGCCACACTCCTCGCAAGGAACGTGCACGTCCGACAGGAAGTTCATCTCGATTTTGACCGTTCCCTGTCCACCACAGGCCTCACATCGGCCGCCTTTGACGTTAAATGAAAAACGGCCCTTCTTGTAGCCGCGCTGTTTCGAGAGTTTGGTTTCGGCGAACAGCTCCCGAATGTAGTCGAAGACGCCCGTGTAGGTCGCGGGGTTCGACCGCGGCGTGCGGCCGATGGGGCTCTGGTCGATCAGTCGGACGGTTTCGACCTTGTCGAGTCCCTCAAGCGTGTCGTGCTCACCAGGGTCGACGCTGGTGTTGTCGTTCATCTGTCGCGCGAGCGATTTATAAAGAATGTCGTGCATCAGCGTCGACTTTCCAGAGCCCGAAACCCCGGTGACAGCCGTAAAGACGCCCAGTGGGATCGGCACGTCGAGGTCTGCGAGGTTGTGCTGGCGTGCGCCACGGATCACGAGTTCGCCGTCGGCCTCGCGTCGCTCCTGGGGGACAGGAATATCGGTCCGTCCTGACAGATAGTCGCCAGTGATTGAGTCGTCAGCCGCGCAGATCTCGTCGAACTCGCCTTGGACGACGATCTCGCCGCCGCGTTTGCCCGGCCCCGGCCCCATGTCGATCACGTTGTCGGCCCGACGCATCGTCTCCTCGTCGTGTTCGACGACGATCAGCGTATTGCCGAGGTCGCGCAGCCCCTCAAGCGTGTTAAGTAGTCGGTCGTTATCGCGCTGGTGAAGCCCGATCGAGGGCTCGTCTAGGACGTAGAGAACACCTACCAGCCCGGATCCGACCTGCGTTGCGAGTCGGATTCGCTGGCTCTCGCCGCCCGACAGGGTGGCGGCCTCGCGGTCGAGCGTCAGGTATTCGAGGCCGACCTCCTCCATGAAACCCAGGCGAGCCCTAATCTCTTTGAGAATCTCGGTGGCAATCGTCCGTTCGCGTTCCGAGAGGTTCGCTTCGAGCCCTTCGAAGTGTCGACGCGCATCCCCAATCGACAGCCGGTTGACCTCGGTGATCGAGGTGCCGTCGACGAGCACGTGGCGGGACTGTTCTTTGAGCCGCGTGCCCTCACAGGCCGGACACTCGGTGACCGCCATGTACTTCTCGATGTGCTCGCGCGTGCCTTTCGAGTCGGTCTCGACGTGTCGACGGTCGAGGTTCGGAATGACGCCCTCGAACCGCTTTTGTTTGCGGCGGGTGCCGTTTCGCGTGGTGCGCTCGAAGACCACCTGTCGGTCGGTTCCGTAGAGGAACTGTCGCTGAATCTCGTCGTCGAGTTCTTCCCACGGCGTCTGGACACTGACGCCGAAGTGTGCGACAACCGAGTCGATTCGTGTTCGGTAGTACGAGCGGTTGTAGCTCCAGGCCTCGAAGACGTCTTTCAGGGGTTTGGAGGGATCCTGAATAATGAGGTCTTCGTCGACCTCCTTGGCCTGGCCGATCCCCTCACAGACGGGGCAGGCTCCGTGCGGACTGTTGAACGAAAACGACCGGGTTTCGATCTCAGAGAACTGGAAGTCACTGTTCGGATTGCCGAGGGTCTCGGAGAGTTCGACGACTAACCGATCATCACCCTCGCCAGCGAGATCGCCGGTCGACCGTGAGTTCGAGCCGAGCGGCGCGTCTTCGGGCGGATCAGGGACGATCAACTTGAGGACGCCGTCGGCCTCTTCGAGGACCGTTTCGACGCTGTCGGTGATCCGCGAGCGGGCGTCGGCCGAGAGTTTGACGCGGTCGACGATCACGTCGATCGTGTGGTCGAAGTTCTTGTCGAGTTCGGGTTTCTCGACCGTGAGATCGAACTGCTCGCCGTCGACTTCGACCCTGGAGTAGCCGTCGGCTACCAGTTCGTCAAACAGGTCCTCGAACGCGCCCTTCTGGTCGCGAACGACCGGTGCGGCGATCATCGCCCGCGTGCCTTCGGGGAACGTGAGGAGTTGGCTAACCATCTGCTGGGCGCTCTGCTCGCCGACCTCCTCGCCGGTGATCGGATCGTACTGCGTGCCGATCCGCGCGTACAGCAGCCGAAGGTAGTCGTGGAGTTCGGTTACCGTCCCGACCGTCGACCGCGGGTTGTTGGCCGCGTTCTTCTGGTCGATCGAGATCGCCGGCGAGAGTCCCTCGACAGCCTCGACTTTCGGCTTGTCCATCTGCCCTAAGAAATTGCGGGCGTACGCCGACAATGACTCGATGTAGCGCCGCTGGCCTTCGGCGTAGATGGTGTCGAACGCGAGCGAGGACTTGCCCGATCCAGAAAGGCCGGTGACGACTGTAAAGGCCTCTCGTGGGATCTCGACGTCGACGTCTTTGAGGTTGTGTTCCTCCGCGCCGCGGACAGTGATGTACTCCTTGCTCATTGTGATCGATGGAAGGCGAGCGAAACGAGTGGTTCGAAGGCGACGGCCCGGTACATACGTGACGATGGGTGTCCAGAAACTTAACGCGCCCGTTCCGTGCGACAGGCTGTCTTAGACTCGGGTTTCCGATTGGACGCGATACGTCTTGGCCTTCTCGTATCGCTTATAAACGTAGACGAGCGGCACCGGGAGACACAGCGCCGTCAACAGATACTCGCCACGAGCGAAACTGTAGCCGACCAGCGCGGTTGTCAACAGGATCGAGCCGTGCATGGAGATCCACAGACAGCGTGTCAACGACTCCCACTCCCCGTACATATACCGATAAAAGAAGGATTCGATCGAATCGATCATACCACTACATGATAGTATCCAAACACGAATGCCGGGCACGTATTCCGTGGTCGACACCCAACACGGTCAGATCACTGGACCGGTTTATTGGCCGACAGAGGGCAGAATCAATTCATCGGTCAGCGCGCACTCGGTCAGACGTCGGCTGGCCGAATGCAGATTCAGTCGACGTATCCCTCGAGCATATTCTCGACGTACTTGGCGATCACGTCGACCTCTACGTGAACCGGATCGCCGACTTCCTTCGCGCCGAGCGTTGTCAGGTCGTAGGTCGTCGGGATGACCGCCACCTCAAATGTGCCTGTCTCGCGGTCGAGCGCGGCAACCGTCAGCGAGATGCCATCGAGACAGATCGAGCCCTTGTCGACGATATACTGCTCGTAGCCCGCCGGAAGCTCGAACCCAAAGCGCCAGTCGTCGCCCACCTGTTCGACAGCAGTGAGTTCGGTGACCGTATCGACGTGGCCCTGAACGACGTGGCCGTCGAAGCGGCCGTCGGCGGCCATCGCGCGCTCGATGTTGACGCTGTCGCCGACCGACAGATCACCGAGATAGGTTTTGTCGACGGTCTCGCTGGCGAGAAAGACCTCGAACCAGCGATCGTCGTCGGCTTCGACGGTTCCGAACGCTTCGACGGTGAGACAGACACCGCTGACACTGATCGACTGGCCGTGGTGGAGGTCCGCAAGGCCCGCAGCCCGAAGACGGAGCCTGCGGCCCTCGGTGGTGCTGTCGACGCCGACCACCGCACCCGTGGTTTCAACGATCCCCGTGAACATACTTGACAGAGACGATCAGGACAAAAAGCGGTTGTGACTCGTGACGTCGGGTTTTTATGTTGTAATGAAATACTGACGGTCAATGCGCCTCGGGATCATCGATATGATCAGCCTCGCAACGACGCTGATATTCGCCCTCCCTGTAGCGAACTTCGGCGTTGGCAAGCTGTTGGCCGGCGATCCTATAATGGGCCTCACCTTGATCGGCGTCGGTGTCGCTATGGTCGTAGTGCCACACTATTTAATGGATCCGCAAACTTACCTGAAAAAAGCATTTAACGGGCTGCTCCCGGGGCTGTCTCGCGATAACGCTGCAGCGGCCGATGGAGATCAGACACGCTCGGAGAAACCCTAAAACGCTCCGGCCCCTATATCTGACAATCGTAATAAATTTATTTTTCCATAACAAGTTTTCGGTAGATGAGTCCCCCAATGCGAGACGTCTCGCCGGTCGAAAAACAGCTCCATGAAGCTCTAAAGACCGCCGAGAACAGCCAGACGAGATACCACATCCGCGAAGCCCTCCAGTTCGCGGCGGTCGATCAGTGACTTTTCATCCGTCGTGCCGGTCGACCGGCGTCATCGACAGTGGATACGAATCCAGGCGCTCGGTGCCGTCGTCAGTAACCACGAAGACGGCTCCGAGCCGCACCATCCCCCGCGACGGGTCATCGACGCCTGTCTCGACGACGATAGTCGACCCCGACCGGAGTTTTTCGCGTCCGGGAGCCGGTGGCTCGTAGGTCGCGAGCCCCGTGCCGTGAATCCTTGCGGTCGCCCGTGTCGACTCTTCAGTATCCGGAGCAACCGCGAACCCATATGCACCGAGTTCGGCCAGCGCCTCACCACGGACGGCCGAGACGTCGACTCCGGCTTCGGTGTGGCGCTCGGCGGCCGCCAGCCCAGCTTCAGCCGCGATGTACGCGCGTCGCTCCCACCCCCCCTCGCCGTCGACGACGAGTGTCCGCGTGAGCAAGCCGTGATAGCCGCGCGGCCCACGCGGTCGAACGGTGAGGACGATCGGCTCGCCAGCTTCGAGCGGCGTCGACGGCTTGATACTGTTCTCGACGCTACCAACCGCAACGCGTGTGTTTCCCGCGGCCGAGACGCCGGTCGACGCGAGTTCGGCGTTTATCAGCCGGACTAATCGGTCGGCGGTGAGCGGCCGTCCGTCGACGACCAGCGCGCCGTCGGTCGGCTGGCTGGCGGCCAACACGGCCTCGCCGCGGGCTATCCCGGCGGTGGCTGCTCGCTGCACCGCGCGGAGACAGTCGCGTTCGGCTGGCGTCTTGGCCGCGCGGGCGGTCGTGACCGCGGGCGTCGACGATAGTACGTAGCCTGCCTGCTCGCAGAAAACGGCCGTATCGTGTGGGAGATCCCGCGGGACGAGAAGCGTCCCACCCTCTACTGGCTTCCCAATTCGCTCAGCGAGAACCGTCTGAACGTGTCGACCGACCGGTGTGGCCGGATCCCGGCCGTCGACGCCCCGAGCGAGTCCATCGGTCGACTCACGTTCGAATGCGGCTGCCACTTCGATGGTGTCGGTCGGCACGCAGTAAACGGCCTCCGGCGGTCGCCCCTCGTCGCCCGGCAGGACCACGACCGCCGTCTCGCGGTCGGGACCGTCGACGCGCGTGAGATACCGCCGGTCGGCGTCGTTCCGATCGCCGACGTGGACGAAACCGACCGCCCTCGTCTCCTCGACCGCGTGCAAGACCCTCGACAGCCCCGACGGGAACGCCGATTCGGGTGATGGAGAGACGACCGACGGCGGTGAGACAACGGGCGGCGGTTCAGTCACGGCTCGGGTTCGGGCGCCTCGTCCGGGTCGGCCTCTTGGGCCGTCGCGAGCAGGTCGTCGACGGGTTCCTCCCGGATCTCGTTGTGGAGCAAAACGCTGATCGGCACTGTAGGCGCGCCGTCGATCAGGTTTTCGAGCAGCACGAGCCGCTCGCGGGCTCGGCTCATCCCGACATAGAACACGCGGCGCTCGTTGTCGGTGAGCAGGGGAACCGGGTTTGTCCGCTTGGTGAACTCCTCGTCGTCGACTGCCGTTTCGTCAATGTCGGTTTCCTCGTGGCCGGTGACGGTAGCGGCCATCTGCTCGACGACCTTCTCGGTGAGATCGGTGCCGACGAAGACATGGTCGGCCTCACGACCCTTCGCCGAGTGGATCGTTCCGACACGGACGAGGTTCGGGTCCTGTCCGTGGTAGTCGCCGCCGAAGTAGGCGTTAATCGATTTGCGCTGGAAGCTCGTCACCTTTCGAACCATGTCGCTGGCGGCGTTGGGACCGGGAATGAACGGCGCGAAGTTCTTGACTTCCTCGGGCGAAAGCGGTATTTGCGTGAGGTCTTCGGTGTCGGCGACTTCTTCTTTCTCGTCGAGGAAATCGTAGAACTCGTCGCGGTCGTTCGAGCCGAACGCCGAGGTCTGGAGCATATCAGCCAAGCGTCGACCCTGCAGCAGGGTGAGATCCTCGTCGGCGTTGTAGGCCTCGATAGCCCGAACGTAGTCGACCAGCCGGTCAGTCCACAGCCGCTGGTCGGTGAGAGCTTTAAACGGAATCCCCTCGTCGATGAACTCCTCGATGAACTGGAACAGTTGGTATCTGGCGCGGAACAGCACCATCACGCTGCCGTCGTCTTCTTGGATCGTATAGCGGACGTTCCGGACGAGTTCGAGCATCGAGGCGTTCTCGACACCTTCGACGTTACCTCCCTCTTTGCGGGGTTTGAGGTCCTTTTCCTGCCGTTTTTCGATGTGGCGTATCTCCTTGTTGACAACGTTTAGAATCCGGGAGGGCAGGCGGTAGGAGTTCGGCAAAACGACATCCTCGTCTCGGTCGGCGTCGAGCAGGAGGTTGGGGTCCGCACCCTGCCACGCATAGACGACCTGGTCGTCGTCGCCTGCGATGAGGACCTGCTTCATCTGTGGTTTCCACTCCTCGAAGACGTCGTACTGGAGGGTCGTGATATCCTGAAATTCGTCGATCACGAGATAGTCGACGCTCGGCAACAGCGAACGCTGTTTGACGCGTTCGAGCATGTCCGCGAAACCCACTAGCTCGTGTTCGCCCTTGTAGGCGCGCCACGCGCGGATCGCCTCGGGGATGTCGACGCGGTCGTCGTCGGCGGTCCACGTCGGGGTGTACTTGTTGCCTTCCTGGGCGTTGGGATCGATTTCGGGTGGGAGTCGGACCTCCTCGACGTTCCACTGGAAGGGGACGTCGTACCAGTCGGCGACTTCGCGGCGGGTGCGCTGGAGCCACTGGCTCGTCGAGATGACCTTGTTACCGATTGTCGTCGAGCGCGCGGTGCGGCGGCCGCCGCTTTGGTACTCGTCTTCGTACTCAAGGCCGAACTCCTCACAGAACTCCTCTTTGTCGTTTTCGCCGACGACGTCGCCGCGCGAAAGGTTGAGCAGCTCGTAGGCCTTGGCGTGCATCGTACAGACGTTGCCCTTGAGCTCGCGAGGGGTCGTATCGAGTCGCTCGGCGAGCCGTTCGCGGATCTCGGCCGCGGCAGCGCGGGTGTAGGAGACGACCAGAATGTCGCGGGTGTCGACAGTGTCGTCTTCGAGAATGGTCTCGACGCGGTCGAGCAGCGCCGTCGTCTTCCCGCTGCCGGGACCGCCGAACAGCCGGGTGATCTCGACATCCGTGGTACTCATTGTACCACTTCCATGTGCCCCGACCTCATAAACCGCATGACTTCCAGCCGCGAAAACTAGTGGTGCGAGCCCCTCGATGGGAAAAAACTGCCCACCTGTCGTCAGTTGCCAGGCGGTCGACTCTCGCTTGACTACCGATCCGGGAACCAGCCACAGACGCTACACTGCTGTGCGGTGTCGTCGTGAATCCCCCCACACTCGGGACACTGTTTTTTGTTATACGAGTGGTCCCAGCCCGCCGGTGCCGTCTGGTGTCCGTTCGCCGAAAGGAACTGGTCGAACAACTCGTCGTCAGTGGTCTGTGCTGAGGCCATACTGGTTCGTGATAACGTGTGTCATTCACTTAGCTGTTTGGCTTGGGGAGGCGGTTGCCCCGACTCCCTCGAAACGAGCCATTCAACGAAGACGAAAAAAGCGTATACGACCGGTATCGAAACGATACCGAATCGTGGGGTGCCGTGTCTGACTGCCCGATGATCCTGTATCAGTGTATCAACGAGACTACTTATCGGCCGCCAGCGCCCTGCCCGTTGCCCTGGCCGCCACTGCTACCGGAGCCGCCGTTACCCTGGCCGCCGTTTCCGCCGCGGTCAGAGTCACTGTTGGACCCGCTATCGTCTCCTTCGTTGTCCGCGTCATCTTGCCCGTTGCCCGTGTCCTCCGGTGCGTTATCCGAGCCGTTGCCTGCATCGTCCGGCGCGTTGCCGGAGCCGTTACCGGCGTCCGCTGAGGCATTGCCCTGCCCCTCACCAGCGTTGTCCGGTGCGTTATCCGAGCCGTTGCCCGCATTGTCCGGCGGACCGCCGCCAGCGGCCTCCGAGACAGTCGGACCGAGCTTCTCGAACTCGCCGTTCCGGAACGCTGAGATGATTTTCTGGATCGACGAGACCTGGTCAGCCGCCTCGTCGGGGACCTCCTGTGCGTCCTCGGTGCTCTCTTGGGTGACGAGCTCACCGCCGACAACCTCGTAGGTCGTCGTCTGTGTAGTGCCGTCGACTGTCACTGCAATCTCGACTGCTGACCGGTTCTCGAGGGGGAACTGGAGGGTTCCGTTTGCGTCAGTGGTGCCCACATCGCTTCCGTTGACCGCGACCGTCGCGTTCTCAACGGCGGTATCGTTGTCTGTTACTGAGACGGTCACCGTCTCGTTGTCGAGTGTCGCATCGGACTCGAAGTCGGGTTCGGTGGTTTCGTTCTCGTCGCTGTCGTCCTGTGCGACGAGTTCACCGTCGACGACGTCGTAGGTCGCCGATTGAGTGGTGTTGTCGACTGTAACCCCGATCTCGACCGCCGAGCGGTTGTCGAGATCGAACTGGAGGGTGCCGTTGTCGTCGGTCGTGCCCGCGTCAGTTTCGTTGACGGCGACCGACGCGTTCTCAACGGCGGTATCGTTGTCTGTTACTGAGACGGTCACCGTCTCGTTGTCGAGGGTCGCATCGAATGCGAACGGCTCGTCGTCGGAGTCGGTGTCGTCTGCTGTCTGTGCCCCGACAGTCGTTGCCATGGCGGGAATCGCCATGAGCAAACAACCCATCAGGACAAGTATCGTGATCGTACGTCTGTTCATTACGAGCTATCATACTGGTGGATACTACATCAATCGGAACAGTAGTGGAGCCGGTTTGCGCTGGATTGCATCCGAAAACGTCGATGCTTTTATATACTCAGAGTAGTCTCCGGCAGTATTTTCTGATAACTCTTCGGTCGACCCGTGGTAAGTCGAGTTTCGACTGCCGAATACGCCGACCGCGTCAGTAGGACGGAGGGGGAAGCAAAGCGTTCCGCGATGCTGGGCAAGCAACGTTCGGTGGCCGAGAGACTCGCTATTTTTGGGAGACACACCACTCGACGATTGAAACGTAAACAGTCTAGTATGTCGAATACCCGCTTCGACTAGTTCTCAGTAGCCAGTTCCTCGGCGACGACGCTCACATCCAAGAGCGCGGGGTCGACCGCCAGATCGGTCTGGCCTTTGGCGAACTCCGGCAGCGACTCGCGGCTGTAGACGACCACCCGCACGTCGGGGTGGCGTTCCTTGGCGACCGGAATCCCGCTCGCCTCGCCGACATCAGTGAGAACCAGCAAGTCGACCTCGTCGATCCCGGCCTCTCTGAGCGTCTTCAAGGAGACGACGCCGGTGATCCGCACGACGTCGACACCCTCAGCTTCGAGTGCGTCGCCGAGTCCCTCGGGGTCGGCTCCGGCGACGATTGCGATCTCGCTCATTACTCGTACTCGATGGTCGCTGGGGGCTTGTGTGTAACGTCGTAGACGACGCGGGCGACGTTCTCGTTTTCACCAGTGATCCGGCTCTGGATGCGCTGGAGGGTCGACCAGTCGATCTCCTGGGCGCGGGCGGTCATCCCGTCACGGCTTTCGACCGACCGCACGGCGACGACCCAGCCGTGAACCCGGTTGTCGCCTTTCACGCCCGTGGCCTTGCCGATGACCGCAGCAAACGCCTGCCACGGCTCGTACTCCTCCAACTCTTCTTCGACGACGTGACAGGATTCGCGGGCGACCGCGACTTTCTCCGGTGTGACCTCGCCGATGACGCGGACGGCAAGCCCAGGGCCAGGAAACGGCATTCGCTCGGAGATGATCTCTTCGAGGTCGAGCGCGCGGGCGACCTCGCGGACCTCGTCCTTGTAGAGGTCGCGGACCGGTTCGACGATTCCCTCGAAGTCGACGCGCTCGGGCAGGCCACCGACGTTGTGGTGGGATTTGATGTTTCCTTCGGACTCGATTCGGTCGGGATAGATGGTCCCCTGGACGAGATACTGGGCGTCCGTCTCTTTGGCCTCGCGTTCGAACTCGCGGATGAACTGCTCGCCGATGGCCTTTCGTTTCTCTTCGGGGTCGGTGATGCCTGCAAGTCCCTCGAAAAAGCGCTCGCTGGCGTCGACGATTTCGAGGCTGTCCATGAACGAGAAGGTCTCTCGAAGCTGGTCGGTTTCGCCCTTGCGCATAAGGCCGGTGTCGACGTACACTGGTGTCAGTTGGTCGCCGATGGCTCGGTACGCGAGGGTGGCGGCGACAGAGGAGTCGACACCACCCGAAAGGGCGATAATCGCGTTTTCGTCGCCGATCTGGTCTCGAATCGATTCGACTGCCTCGTCGATGAATTCGGTCGGGTTTACCATTTAAATAGTCACCTCGTCTTCAGATTTCGTTTCGGGGGTGGAATCAGAGTCGCTACGGTCGATGACGGCCTTCAGAAAGCCGACAAAGGGCGGGCTCGCGCGGTCGGGCCGCGAGCGGAACTCGGGGTGGAACTGCGTGCCGAAGAAGAATGGATGGTCCTCGAGTTCGAGAATCTCCATCCGTCGGCCCGCTTTGCCCGAAAACTGTAGGTGTCCGGACTCAAGCTGATCAATATACTCGGGGTTGACCTCGTACCGGTGGCGGTGGCGCTCAGTGCAGGAATCCGTCTCGTAGACCGCTTCGGCGAGCGTGCCGGACTCGATTTGGGTTTCGTGTGCGCCGAGCCGCATCGTCCCGCCCATGTCGTCGATCTCCTTTTGTTCGGGCAGAATATCGATGACGGGATGGGGCGTCTCGTCGTCGATTTCTGCGGAGTTGGCACCGTCGAGACCCAGCACGTTGCGGGCCTGTTCGATGACCGCCATCTGGAACCCGAGACAGAGCCCAAGGAAGGGGATATCGTTCTCGCGGGCGTAGCGGACGGCTTCGATCTTGCCGTCGGTCCCACGGGAGCCGAACCCACCGGGGACGATGATCCCGTCTGCGGCTTCGAGCCGCTCGGTGTGTTCGTCGTGCATCTGGTCGGAGTCGACCCACAGAACATCAACGTCGACTTCCTGTTCGATCCCGGCGTGTTTCAGTGCCTCGTGGATCGACATATAGGCGTCTTCGAGGCCGTATTTGCCGACGAGTGCGACGGTGACCGTTCCCTCGCGTTCTCGCGTGACGAGTTCCCGCCAACGCTGGGAACGCTCGGCTTTCGGAAGCGCGCCCTCGGCGATGCCGAGTCGGTCCATCACGTACTCGTCGAGGCCTTCGTCTTCGACCATCAGCGGGACGTGGTAGACATCCGGGACATCGGGGTTGGAGAACACCGCATCGGTAGAGACATCGCAGAAACGGGCGATCTTGGTTTTCGTTGCCGGATCGAGTTTGTCCTCGGAGCGCCCCACGAGGATGTCGGGTTGGAGGCCGATCGAGCGGAGCTCCTTGACGCTGTGTTGGGTGGGTTTGGTCTTCTGCTCGCCGTTCATCGAGTAGGGGACCAAAGTAACGTGCATGAACAGTAGGTCCTCGTCGTCCTCCTCGCTGGCGAACTGGCGGAGCGACTCCAAGAAGGGCATCGACTCGATGTCGCCGACGGTGCCGCCGATCTCGACGATACAGACATCCGTTCCTTCGGCGGCCTCACGGATGCGCCGTTTGATGTCATCCGTTACGTGGGGGATGATTTGGACCGTTTTACCCAGATAGTCGCCCGCGCGCTCGGCGTCGATCACGCTCTGGTAGGTTTTGCCCGTCGTGACGTTGTGGTCGGAGGTCATGTCGATCCCGAGGAACCGCTCGTAGTTCCCCAGATCCAGGTCGACCTCGCCGCCGTCCTTGAGGACGTACACTTCGCCGTGCTCGTAGGGATTCATCGTCCCGGCGTCGACGTTGAGGTAGGGGTCGACTTTGACCGCAGTGACATCGAAGCCCGCGTTGGCCAGTAGTCGGCCCGTACTCGCGGCCGTAATTCCCTTTCCGAGCCCGGACATTACACCTCCCGTTACAAAAATGAACTTCCGCCCCAGTGTGGGGTCATATCCCGTGGTGGGTTCCGTCGGCATACTGACTGTCCGCAAGGTTTCATCAAAACGGTTTCGATGGGGTCGACGGGCTGGTTGTTGTTCGCATGCGCCTACCTGTCAGCGTGAACCAGTGGCTGCCCAGCAGCCGACGAGACCACCGGCGTCGACTGATTCGCCGTTGCATTGGTCGAGTTAGCCGACGAGCTGTACTCGGTGAACACGATGCGGACTGTCACCTGCTCGCCGGTCACCTCGTCAATTCGGGCTTCGAGCGAGTCGGCTACGACGGGTGGTGACCCGCTCCCGGTGTACGAAAACCGGACCGTCACGGTTTCGGGCTCGCTGAACAGCGCGTCACCGCCGTACTCCGTACGAACCGAGACAGTATCGAGCGAACGGTACTCTGGTTCGGTCGTGAGCGCGTTGACCTCGTCGGATATCTCCCTATCGAGGCTGATCTGCTGGGCGGTCGCAGCCCCGGCAGTGCCGACAACCAGTACGAGAGCAACCACCGTCGTGATGACGGCGAGTTTTTGTCGACGCGAGGCCGACGCGAACAGCCACCCCGACTCGTCGGGTCGGTAGCCCATCGCCAACAACACAACGAACGCACCGAGATTGATCAGCACCATCGTGATCACCAACAACAGTGCCGAGCCAACAGCGACCCGAGGCTCCCACCAGACGATCGCGATGCCGGTGGTTGCGGCCGCCGGAATCAACGCGGCGGCGATCATCACACCGATCAGCGAGGTCGGCCCCTTGGTCGTCAGTCCAAAGGCGCCGGCCGCGCCCGCCGCGAGGCCGATGGCCGCCGAGAGAACCCCCGGGGCGAGTCGGATAGTGATCAGATCGAGACTCGTGATCGCCAACCGATCGGGCAGAAACCCACCGAGAACCAGTGCAGCCGAAAACAGCGTCGACCCGACAACGGCGACCACGAGCCCGAGCGCCTGGAGACGGAGGCTGTCGAGCACCATCCGACGGTCGCCGAGTGCGCCACCGACGGTCGCGGTCAGTACGGGTCCGACGATGGGTGCAATCACCATCGAGCCGACGACGACCGCCGGCGAACTCATGAGCAGTCCGGCGGCGGCGATAACCGCACTCAAAAAGATCATCGACAGAAACGAACTCGGATCCTGGCTCATGTCGGTCACCTTCGAGAGGAGTTCGGGCGTGGTGAGCGGGTCGAAATCGCCCGCAAACCGAGTTTGGAGCGCCTTGCCACCGGGCGTCATCGCGCTTTCGAGGCTTCCGATCACGGTGTAGGATTCGGGGTCGACACCGGTCTCCGAGAGCCGATTCAGAAAGTAGCCGATCGCATCGTTGGGGACGGGTGCCGAAAACAGCCACTGTCGACGCCCGTTCGTCCTGCTCTGTTGAATAGATGCTGAGTCACGGTTACAGCGGTTCACACAGTGGTTCTATGTTGATGATGGCGAACATCAGGACAATTTCACGGAACTGCCGATACCAGCCCAGCGCTCGCACGGCGTCG
>NZ_JAQFWV010000020.1:0-49698 GCF_056175805.1 Halohasta sp. A2
CCAGAGACATCCATGTCACACAGCTGTCCATCTTCATCAGCTATTGATCGCCAGCCCCGCGAACGGCGTCCCATTTCCTGGAGTTGATTGGTCAGCTACGGCGTTAGAACTTGTGGGTAAGAGACAGACTTAGAGGGTGCATTCAGCAGTCGATCCACTTAGCAGCCCAACTAAGATTTTAGTATTGTCTCTAGCTCAGGGCTCTGTTTCGTAGTTCGATGCCACACACCTTCTGTTCCCGATAACTGAAGGTACAACGAATGTAGTTGAGTGATCCACGCAAAGAGAATCCACACATACGACTACTGCCTTCGAGTAAATCCGGAGTTCGAAACCCAGAGTGACCTACTACAGCGAACAATTATCGACCGTGCCGGGCAGCAAGTTGCCCTGCCAGACAAGAGTGTTGATCCAAGCTACGTGAGTCGACACAATGCAGCACTTGAGTGGGTGTGATCGATTGTCAGCACCCATGGAGCGGTTTCATTTGTCGTCTCACAATGTATTTTGAGCTGGTTAGCATTTCTGAAGATAAGTATTGAGATCGACTCTTGTACCTGTGTCAGTCTATAACCACTGCGATAGCTATGAGGTCAAGAGCATACCGTAGGTTTGCGCCAGCGAACCCACCAATACCAACTAACAAAAACGGCTCGAGCCTCGTAAGGAATTGTCGATGCCGGATGAGTTGATTTTCTCGTTGCATGATAGGGGGTTTCGTGAATAAACGATTAGTAGCGGAAATCTAGCAAATCAATGACTCAGGGCCCACGGATAACCGCCACTGGAGTGTTGTGCCGTTCCTGAGTGATCATGGTGATCACAACCCCCATGACAGTCGGAATGGTGATGATCCGATTTCGACTCGGCGGCTGTTTTAACTGAATCAACACGGAGCACCATCGATGCGGCTTCGTAAGCAGTACGTAAGCTGTGTTCGAAAACCACACGTGGCTCTAAAACACCAGTTTCGCTCATATCATGCGGCGTCCCAGAGCGACTGATGCCAACGCCAGAGTTACCGTCGTTGTGTCGGTTGCGAAGAACCCCGAGCGTGTCGATCGGATTGTTTCCTGCATTCGTTGTGAGTACCCTTGGAACCCGTTCAAGAGCGTCAGCAAATTCTCTGATTGCAAGTTGCTGCCGACCGGATACACTATCGGCGAATGCCAAGAGGTCTTGAGCCAGCGCTATCGCTGTGGCTCCACCTCCAGCTATCACTGATCCATCTCTATGTGCGTGTTGGATGACTGTCGAACACGTCTGTGTGATGCGTTCTATCTCGTCTGAAACATGGGGTGTTCCACCTCGCATACAGAGCGTTGCGTGCGGTTCTTTGTTCTGACCAGAAATGGTGAGCACGTCCGCCGATCCAAACTGTCGTCGTCGTACTGATTCAGCAGAGCCAACAGCCGGGTGTGTCAGCTCGTCGACTGACTGGACAGCACTCGCCCCTGTAGACCGAGCGATGGCATCGAATTCGTCTTGCCGCGTGCGTTCGACGGCGAGTATACCCTCGGAAGCTAACTTAGAACGGATCTCCTCGTCGACCGATTTTTGACAGAAAACAATATCTGCTTCTACCGCACGCAACTTTTGTACGACTGTGTCCCGGACCGTCTGCTCGTATTTTCGGAAGTCGTCTACCTGTTGTGGATCCGTAAGCGAAGCTCTCTCGACACGCTTAGGAGTGTCAACAGCGATTTCAGACCCAACCAACGCAATACGTGGCGTGGTAAAACTCTGGAGGCCACGTGAATCTAGCACTTCGACCGTTGTCGAGGATGTCTCGAGATCCACGAGGATTCCATCGATGACATGAGAATCCCGGAGCTCACCGCCAGGGTAGGCATCAATAGAAAGTCGACGTGGTTCGAAATCGACTGCACGGAGGGCCGAGACCGTACGTGAAGCGAATAGTTCAGTCGATTGATCGTCCCATCGACCAGTTACAGCCGTCTCCGCAACGCTCTGGAGACGCGCATCATCGTCACTGAGACTAAGTGTGTAGTTCGGAAGCTGCTCCTGAGCGAATGTAGCGGCTTGATGATATCCTTCAATAATAGTCGTCGGATGGAGTCCATTTTCTCTAAGGGATTGAGCGTTCGATAGGAGTGCACCAATAAGCACTAACGAGGTCGTGGTCCCATCACCAACCGCCTGCTTTTGGATCTGGACCATGTTCTCTAAGACCTTGCCGATTGGTTCGGTGATATCCAACCGATCAAGAATACTGGAACCATCGTTGGTGACGATAACTCGACCATTAGAGCCGACCAGCATCTTGTCCATTCCATTCGGTCCAAGAGACGTATGAATCGCCTCTGCGAGCGTAATTCCAGATTCGATCGGTTCGTACTCGGTAGACTCAGAATCAGCACTATCAGTGGATTTTGGTGTGGTTGCCATGTATAAAATCGGGTGGTAAGAGAGCTACGACAGAGGGTTGTCAGTCACGCAAACGTTACCGCGGTCTGTACTATTGTCTCCGAGGCCGCTCGGGGAGATGTCGAACTCGAAGGCTCCTTTCGGAACAGCGAGTGTCGAACAGGCGTTGGGAATGTCGACGACACCACTCTGTCTGCCTTCAACCGGAACGGTTCCGAGAATGTGGTAGGCTTGTTCGCCAGTGTAGCCGAACTTTTTGAGGTAATCGATCGCCTGCAGTGAGGCACGCCGGTAGGCGGTATGAGAATCGATGTATTTCTGTTCGCCGTCTTCGGTGACCGAGTAGCCACAGAAGGTGACGTAGTCCTCAAACGTGGGTCCTCGGTGACCTGGCTCAAAGATTGGATGGTCGACGCCGTGTTTCTCCATCCCGTTTTTGATCACATCGAACTTCACGTCAGCATACCCTGCCATCTCAATCGCCCCACAGAAGGTGATTTCGCCGTCTCCCTGAGAGGCATGGAAGTCTCCGAGTGCAAATTTTGCACCTTCAACGTAGACAGGGAAATAGACAGTAGACCCTATTGAGAGATCTTTGATGTCGTGGTTACCACCATGTTCGCGTGGTGGAACCGTACGAGCAGCCTCTTCAGCAGCTGCTTCGGCTTCTTCGGGATCCATTTCACCCATCATTGCTCCTTCTGGAGTAGGGGGATTTGCGACACCAGGTTCCGCTTTCCCTGTTGGATGATTTGGTATCGATTCCGGATCTTCAGCGTGTTTGTCGATCAACTCTTGTTCACGTTTGTTCCACTCTTCGAGGAGTTCTTGGCTCGGCGCACAGCCAGCAAGACCAGGGTGAATTTTTCCTTCGTAGCGAACATCTGGAATATGGCGAGACGACACTGTGTAGCCTTCGAGGTTCCAGATCGATTTCGTGGCGTTCGGGAAGTGGTCTGTGAGGAATCCACCGCCATTCTGTTGGGAGAAGGTGCCCGTGAATCCGAACTCTGAACGATTATTGAGTGGACCCATATCGAGGAATTCGACTTTGAGAAGATCTCCAGGCTCTGCACCGTTTACATGCACTGGACCTGCCAAATAATGGACCTGGGTGAGATCTACGTCTCGGACATCGTTCGCGTTATCATCGTCTTTGATCTGTCCGCCGGTCCAATCAAGAGCCTCCAATCGCATCGTTTCGCCGGGGTCGGCTTCTGCCACTGCTGGAATATCTGGGTGCCATCGGTTGAACGGTTTGGCATCCGGCTGCTCGCTCGGGGGTCTGTCAACGTCAACTTCAAATGCAATCTCGGGCATTGATTATTAACCTACACACAACAAAATTACACACACTGTGATAAATCTATCTCAGAAATAGGGTTATGAGATATAGTAAAAGCGAAACTCGTTGTGAAAATTTATAATTTTGTTGTTTAAAAAATTAGTTTTATAAAATAAGTATTGGCCCGAAAGTCAGTCTAACAGAGATAGAAGTTGACTGACGTGGGGGCTACTGTACCCAACCCGATACGGACTGATTGTTGTAGGAAAGGATGAATGAGTGCTCAAAATTCATCGTGGAGGATCAATTACACACGCATTCCAAAAATAATCAAGTCATACGATAGACCGATCAAACCTCAATGTGCAAGACTGCGAACACGAATGCAGCACGGGCTGAAGCTCGATATCGAAGAGTAGTGGCCTGTCAACACAGGGTAGTTACCTTCCGCTGATTCGTTCAGCTGCGTCAGCATCTATATCTTCCGACTGGGATGGCTAAGCTAAATCCAACCGAAGAGTGTTGGCGGCAACTCAGATCGGCTCTTGGCAATCAGTATATTGGGGAAGTTGACGAACTTCGGAGTGAGTTCCGCCCAGCGTTGAAAGAGATTAATCCGCCCGGAGTGTGTCAGTATCTCTGTCGGTAAGTATAGCATTTCGAGGCTTAGTTAGCAGCTAAAGACGAGACAGAAACTCTCTACCCCTCACTGGCCAAGCGTGGAACAACTATGTTTCACGCCTATAAAACACTCTACGAACGGGTGCGCAACATATGTTTCAATACGTTACTGTTCAATGACTCGTATCTGTTCTTTATCAAGACTCAAAGATACTTTTTCACCCGGATCAGCTACTGGATTTGATACATCAAAGATGATTTCTTCACCGGAGGGGAGATACGTACCCTCCTGATGTCTTCTGCTCTTCGTTCTCCGGTCAAAATGAACTACTCAAGCTTGTTGCGGTCTTCTTCGGGAATATAAACGACGTGCTATTTTTGTCTCAGCCTTAAAAATACGTTCTCCGAGATCATAACCCAGCCAGTTGAGGTCTGAAGTTACACTATGAGTCGAACAGCTCTTCTAAGTACACTTCATTGAGATCAACTGATGTCTCACGTTGATCTGACTCGCTGGTATTGTATTCGATTGGCGTTTCTGGTACTGCCTCACGTGCTCGGTGCATTAATTTCTCGTGGGCGATCTGTCTCGGTTGGGATCCAGGTCGTTGTTGGACGTAGCGCCCGGTAGCGTCCATTTCCCAACGTTTGCGGTTATCCCCGAGTAATGAGTCAAAAATATTATCCAACTCATTTTGTAGCGTCGGGTTTTCGACGGGTGTAACTGCCTCAACACGGCGGTCAAGATTTCGTGTCATCCAGTCAGCTGAGCCAATGTAGTATTCCGCGTCACCTGCATTACCGAATTTGAATATCCGCGAATGTTCGAGAAACCGGCCGACAACACTGTGGACAGAGATTGTTTCGCTCAACCCATCGATACCCGGTCGAAGTCGACAGATCCCACGGACTATCAGCGTGATGTCGACACCAGCCTGCGAAGCGGCGTACAATTCGCGTACGATGTCGGGATCTTCAAGAGCGTTCATTTTGGCGACAATTCGGCCCTCCTGACCAGCCCGAGAGTGTTCGGCTTCACGCTGAATGAGATCAGTCATGTGGTCCCGAAGTGTTTCGGGGGCAACCAGCAGTTTCCGGTAAGATTCGTGTTGAGAGTGGCCAGTAAAGGAGTTGAACAGTTGAACAAGGTCCTGGCCGATGTCGCGGTCATCAGTGAACAACCCAAGATCTTCGTAGCTTTTGGCTGTCTCTGAATGGTAGTTACCGGTTGCAATATGTGAGTAGAGTTCAACGTCGTCGGTATCACCCTCATCGCGGACGGCCAGAGCGACCTTACTGTGGGTTTTGAGCCCAATTGTTCCGTAGGTAACGTGAATTCCTTCTTCTTCTAAGCGTTTGACCCATCGGAGATTGTTTTCCTCATCAAATCGGGCCTTGAGTTCAACCATGACAGCTACTTGTTTACCGTTTTTCGCCGCCTCAATCAGTGACTGTATCACTTGTGAGTCAGGAGCCGTACGGTAGATAGCCACCTTGATTGCCAACGTATCGGGGTCGTGAGCCGCCGTATCGAGGAACCTCTGGACCGTGTTGGTAAACGAGTGGTAGGGATGGTGGACGAGGATGTCGTCGCTGGCAATCTCATCAAATAGGTCATCCGGCCGGTCGCTGTCATGACCAATAATACGCGGATGTGGCTGCGGCTCCCACGATGGCAATTTGAGCGTTTCGTTATCAAGCTCCAATAGTCGGAAGAAATCCTGGAAGCCGAGTGGTTCGGGGCGTTCGAATAGCTCACACTCGGAGATATCCAGCTGGTCGACTAACAGTGATCGAATTTCTTTCGGCATATCAGTGGCAACTTCAACCCGGACGACCGTGGCGAACCGTCGCTGGCGGAGCACATCCTCGATCATCTCGATTAGCCCTTCGGCGACCTCCTCATTCCGCCGGACTTCGGCGTTCCGAGTGACTCTGAATGTCGAACAATCAATTACCTCTACATTTGGAAACAACAGGTCAATGTTTTCGGCAATCACTTGTTCAAGACGGACAAATCGACCGGTATCGGCGTATTCGATGCTATCGACATCATCCGTCATGACCGAGATCCCGTCAGTTGAAGAGACTGGGATGAGTCGTGGCCGGTTTTCCGGCAGCTTCACCCGTGAGAACTTTTTCGTCCCGTCGTCGTCGACCGACAGCACCGCCAGCGAGAGGCTCAGATTCGAGATGAAAGGGAACGGATGAGCCGGATCGAACGTCAGCGGTGTCAACGTCGGCAGCACCGCCCGTTCGAAGTATGATCGGAGTACAGCAGTTTCCTTGTCGGAGAGGTCCTTATATTCGACAATTTCGATCCCATTGTCGGCGAGGATAGGTTTGATTGCCTCGTGATAACACCGAGACTGGGTCTCAAAAATCGGTCGGGCAAAATCTAGTGCCTCCTCCCATTGCTCATGTGGGGTTCGCCCGTCGACGGTCTCGTAAGTTACTTCAGCGTCAATCTGTTGCTTGAGGCCGCCGATTCGCTTCATAAAGAATTCATCCATATTTTTCGTGAGAATAGCCAGAAATTTTAGCCGCTCAAGTGGGGGATTTTCATCATCAAGAGCTTCATACAAAACACGCCACTGGAAGGAGAGTTCACTTAATTCACGATTAAGATAACCTGCTGGATTCGAAAGTTCGTCACCACGTTGAGCGATACCATCGCGGATCGATTCCCACTCAAGAGCAGTGTGAGCGTTAGTATTTCCTGATTTAGCAATCGGTGGTGTTCGTGGTTGATTGTCAGTTTGCCACGACGACGGCGAAAGATTGGACGGCGAGGTGGTATCGTCACTACCATTGTCCGATAAGGACACGCAATCAGTTGAAGACGCTTCGTCGCCGTCTAGTGAAGTCTGATCGTTAGTTACTGTGGAACTCGTTTTGGCGTCGGTGTTCGATTGCTCGTCGTCAGTCTGTGTTTCGGTATCGTCAGGCATACTCTCAGTTGTGTTAGCCTCAGTGTCGTTGGATTGCATCAGCGAGAAGACTGTCAGCCGGGATCGAAGCTGGTTCAGCAGTAGCTTAGGCTTCAACAACCCATTCATCGGTTCAACGCGTGCTGCTGGTCCGGTTCTGGAGAATGGGTTGGCTCGATAAACTTCTCGTCACGACGATCGACATACGTCTCATTTGACGACACAGTGGTCAGTACGCCAGTTCGCCAGTTGTAGGCAGTGAGATCTCCGCCGTACACACAGCCAGTGTCAAGCCCAATAGCGTGCTCCCGGATGATCGGCTGTTCAAGAACGGTATGGCCGAAAAAGACTCGTTCGGGACCCTCATACTCCTCGAACCAGTACGGTGGGTCATAGCTCCCACCCGGGACTAGCGAACGCGTATTCTGTAAATCGTCGATATCGTGATTAATATGGGGCTTCTGCGGATTGATTCCCCCATGGACCACGAGCGTATCCGGCAATGAGATGACGACTGGCAGCGACGCAATCCAGTCGAGATCGTCTTCGGTGAGTTCAGGTAACGATTTTGTACCTCGGAGAAGCTTTTCCTCGTTGTTACCACGTACCGTTAGCATATTCGGTGTGTTCCGAACAAGGTCGACGACACCCTTGCTATCGGGTCCTTTTCGGACCAGATCACCGACAAAAACCACAAGATCCGTCTTGCTAATTTCAAGTTTCTCACAGAGCGTTTCGAGTTCTGCCCGGCAACCGTGGGGATCTCCAACAATGAAGATACGGTCCCATTCGTCAGCAGCTACCCGGTGATGGACGCTCTCGATAGTATCTGAAAAGTTTGCCATGAGACTATCTGCTGCACAAGTTGATAAGTACTAAGTAAACACTTGATAATATTTCTAATTATATCTATATACCCATACATCCACTATTAGAGTGGCTGTATCTGTACAAATGGCGTCGACAGTGAGGATCTCGATCCTATAATAATTTATAATATTAACCTAGTAGACGTCCCAAAGCTCCTCATCCAAGTGTGACAGCCACTCTTCCACACTCTTCTGAGAACCCGGTACTCTAATTCATTTGGGTGGAAAATTCGAGTTACGCAGTTGTCAATGTGAGTTGTTATCGAGACCGCTGATCGAGGTGTTGACGGGTTCGATCATGTCGTTCGATGGTTCAAGCGACCCCTGAATAGCAAGTTCGGCGATGTTTCCACCGTACTTCGCCGACCGGCACAGACTGTCGAGAACACGGGTGAGGAGAACCGCCTGAGTCGGTGCTCGCTCGACCAGTTCCCTATCGAACTCGGCTGTCTGCTCGATAACGGCCTCACACTGGTCGAGGGCGTCGTATGCCTGGTCGACGGTTGCTCCGTTCGCGACGACGAGGGTGGACATCTCGACGATCGATCGAGCCTCCTCGCCGAGCGCACGCAGTTCAGCAGCGAGCGGCTCGTCGACGGCATGGTCTAGCCCCGTGCCAATCCGTGCGATCTTTGTCGCATGGTCGGCCACCCGTTCGAGCTGGCGGGCGGTACGGAAATATCGGCACAACTGGGGTCGTGAGATGTCGAGCTGATCGAGCTCTTCGAAGCCAACCATCGATCGGTTGAAGTGTCGATTAATCAAACGAAAGAGCCGATCGACCTCGTCGTCGCGTTCGATGAGATAGCCGACATCGGAGTCATCACTGGAAATCGCCGCCACTGCGGCTTCGTGTATCGAAAGCGTAATGAACCGGAGATGGAGAACGGACTGACGAATCGAGACCTCCCGTGTGTTCAGTAACGCTTCGGCCCGTATCAGATCGCCGGTCTGTTCGGTGAGTTCGACACCGGTCAACCGCTGGATGATCCGGCGGGCGGCGCGGTGGTGGGCCTCGGTGAACGTTTCGACCGGATAGAGCGTCGTCTGCTTGAATCCAGCAGTGTAGGCCGCCATCAGTGCATTTTCGACCGCGGAAGGTTTCGCGCTGGCCGCCGAGAGATCGATCTCGACGGCCGCGAGCTGACGCCGGTCGCCCTCGGTGTGTCTGATGACGAGCGACCCATCGAGGTGGTCGTACAACGAGACCGGCTCACCGGCTTCGAGGCCGTTGTCGACGGCCCACGATGCGGGCAGCGACACCGTGTACGTTCCGTTGCCGATTTTCTGTACTTTGCGTGTTTCCATGTTTAAATCGTGGGTTTGGGAGTGTCTTGGTGTGATTCACTGGGTCTCAGCGTGTTTTCGACACAAATCGTGATACAGTAAGTCGCAAGCCGCTGAACGGCTCTCTCAGCCGAACTTGCCGGTGATGTACTCCTCGACACGGTCGCTTTCGGGTTCGTCGAACAGCTGTTCGGTGTCCCCGTACTCGACGAGCTTCCCGCCGGTCAGAAAGACCGCCGTCTGGTCGGAGATCCGCATGGCTTGCTGCATGTTGTGGGTGACAACAACGACCGTGTACTCCTCGGCGAGCTCTTCGATGAGCTCCTCGATCTTCGCCGTTGCGACCGGATCGAGCGCGGAGGCGGGTTCATCCATCAGGATGACATCGGGATCGACCGCGAGCGCGCGGGCGATACACAGTCGCTGCTGTTGGCCACCCGAGAGGCCGAGGGCACTCTCGTCGAGGCGGTCATAGACCTCATCCCAGAGCGCTGCCTTGCGTAGCGAGCGTTCGACGAGTGTGTCCACGGATTCGGTCTCGCTGTCACCGAAGAACCGCGACAGCAGCCCCGATTGGACGTCACCGTGCTTTCGCGGGGCGTAAGCGATGTTCTCGCGGATCGACTTCTGGAACGGGTTCGGCTGTTGGAACACCATCCCGACGCGCTTTCGCAGCGAGACGAGGTCGGTCTCCTCGTCGTTGATCTCGGTGCCGTCCAGTTCGATCGAGCCCTCGACGCGCGCTGACTTGATCTCGTCGTTGAGCCGGTTGAGACACCGCAGGAACGTCGACTTCCCACAGCCCGAGGGGCCGATCAACGCGGTGACGCTCTGGGCAGGAATGTCGATCGAGATGTCCTGGAGCGCCTGGTCATCGCCGTAGTAGACGTTCAGATCGCGGACCGACATCGAGGTCCGTTCGTCGAAGCGATACGTCGTCAGTTCGCCGTTCGACGACGCGGCCGTTTTCGCGGAGTCGCTCCTCGCGGTCGTGGTCTCGGCACTCGAAGTGCTGTCGTCAGCCACCCCGGTCGTCGACTGTGAGGTCGACGCGGAGACAGCCGTGTCGTCGATCTGCTGGCTATTGTCTGTCATTGGCATGGGTCAGTTGTGATTCTGTGGGTCGGCTGTCGTCGGTCGACAGTGATCGACTGTTCGTCGTCGATTCCTCGGTAGGCGGTGAGGTGCGTTCGTTGCGCACTGTCACTCACCTCTGGCCTTCCGGCGTTGGCGCATCCAGACGGTTCGGGCGATAATGTTCGTGATGAGGATCATCGAGACCAGCAGGAACGCCGCTCCCCAGGCGTGTCGGTTGTAGGTGTCCGAGGGCGAGGTCGCATAGCGGTAGACGGTCACCGACAGCGTATTGGTCGGCTCGAAGTAGCCCGCAAAGTCGAAGTCGGTGTTCCCGACCGTCCAGATCAACGGCGCAGTCTCCCCGGCGATCCGGGCGACCGCGAGCATCGTTCCGGTGACCACCCCACCGAGTGCCTCGGGAAGGACGACCCCGAGAACCGTCCACGTCTTGCCGACGCCGAGGGCGAGACTCCCGTGTCGCTGCTCGGTCGGGACGAGACTGAGTGCGTCCTCGGTGCCGATCGTGATCCACGGAATCGCGAGGATCGCCAGTGCGAATCCCCCGGCGAATGTCGTCGCCCCACCCATCGGGACGACGATCAACGAGAAGATGGCGACACCGGCGATGATCGACGGCGTACTCGACATGACCTCCGTCAGAAAGCGGACGGTCTGGGCATACCGCGAGCCGCCGAACTCGCTGAGGTAGATCCCCGCCAGCACGCCGATCGGCACGCTGATCGCGGTCCCCAGCGCGGTGACGGCGATCGTTCCCATGATCGCGTTCTTCACACCGCCGCCGGTGGAGTACGCCGAAGGTGGGAGTTCAGTGAGGAACTCGAGAGACATCAGCGGAATCCCGCGGCTCATGATCTCATAGAGGATCCCGCCCAGCGGGACCAGTGCCAGTGCGAGCGCGAATCCACACAGCACCACCATGAGTCGACCTTTCAGCCGACGACGACGGATTCCCGACCCCTTCGGCGTCCGAAGCGACGAGCTGTCGGTCGCCATTAGAGCCCACCTCGATTCGTCGATTCTGCGTTCGAGAGGCGACTGAAGATGAGTCTCGCGATCGCGTTGACGACGAACGCGAGGACGAACAACACCAGGCCGACCTCGACGAGCGCGGACTGTCGTAACGCGCCCGTCGACTGATTGAATTCATTGGCGAGCAGCGAACTCATCGTATAGGAGGTCTCGAAGAAGTCGACGGTGAGTCGTCGCGTGTTGCCGATCAGCATCGTCACGGCCATCGTCTCGCCGATCGCCCGGCCGAGGCCGAGGATCGCCGCCGAGAAGATCCCGGCTTTGACATAGGGCAGGACGACCCCGCGGACGATCTCCCAGCGCGTCAGCCCGAGGGCTGCACCCGCATTGATCTGCGAAGCCGGCACCTGCATCATCGCCTCACGGCTGAACGAGGTGATGATCGGCGTGATCATGATCGACAGCACCATCGAGGCGGTGAACATGCTCGCAATCGTGTTGGGCTCGCCGAAGAAGGGGAGCGCTCCGAGTGGCGTCGACTCGATGGCGGGGCCGACCTGCCGGATCAATATCGGTCCGGCCACGGTGATCCCCCAAAGCCCGTAGACGACACTCGGAATCGCTGCGAGCAGTTCGACGACGAACGTCATCGAGTCTCGGAGTCGATTGGGGAGATACTGCGTGAGTAAGACGGCGATGGCGACGCTGATCGGGGTTGAGAGCAATAACGCAAACGCACTCGTCATCACCGTCCCGTTGAGATAGATCAAGGCCCCGAACTCCTGGTTGGAGTTGCTCCACGTGCTGTCCCAGATGAACTGCGGACCGAACTCCATGATCGACGGCCACGCCTCGACGACCAACCCCTGCAGGATCAAAAAGAACGTACCGATGACCAGCAGCGTTGCGCCGATCGTCACGATGCGGAACGCCCGCTCGCCGAGACGCTCTGAGCGTCCCGAAAAAATAGTCGACCAAGGAGACTGTTCGGATTCTGAACTCATTGACGGTGTCTTAGACGAGTGATTCGCCGTTGTACATCATCTGATCGAGCGATTCGTGGGCCGATTCGGTGACTTCCTCGGGCAGCGGTGGGTACTGGAGGTCGGGGGCGTACTCTTGCTGGGCGTCCTGGCCCGTCGTCCAGCGGACGTAGTCGTTGGTCGCCTGTGCCTCGGCTTCCGAGATGTCGCCACCGTAGGCCTCGCCGGGGTCCTCGTACAGGATGTTGTAGGTGAAGGTACTGATCGGCCAGGACTCCTCGCCGGGCGTGTAGGTGATCGAGACATCGGCCCACGACTCGGTGCCATCAGGGAGATCCGAGACCGCACCGGCGGCGGCCTCCGAAATCCCATCGAGGGTCGGCATAACCCACTCGCCGTCTCGGTTCTGCATTTCGACGACCGGGATTTCGCCGCCTTCTGCGTAGGTCCAGGCGACGTAGCCGATCGCGTTTTCTTCTTGCTGCATGGTGTCGGCAACACCCTCGCTGCCTTTGGCACCCTGGCCGACCGGCCAGTCGGGCGAGTCGTTGATGCCGATTTCGTCTTCCCACGTGCTACTGACCTTCGAGAGATAGTCGGTGAACGCGAACGAGGTCCCACTGGCGTCCGATCGGTGGACGACGTTGATCTCGTTGCTCGGCAGGTCGACGTCCTCGTTGAGTTCGGCGATCGCGTCGTCGTCCCACGTGGTGATCTCCTCGAGATAGATATCGGCGACGACCTCACCGGTGAGTCGGAGGTCGTCGACGCCTTCGATCGTGTGAACGACCGAGACCGCACTCAGAGAGATCGGGACGTGGATCGATCCACCGTCCTCCTGGAACGACTCGTACTCCTCATCCGATAGCGGTGCGTCCGAGCCCGCAAACGTGGTCGTTTTCTCGGAGAGCTCTTCTCTGCCACCGCCCGATCCGATACTGTTGTAGTTGACCTGGAGACCCTCTTCTTCCTCGTAGGCGCGGGTCCACTCCTGCTGGAGTGGGTCCTGCAGCGAGGAGCCCGATCCCTGGATGCTGTCGACCTCGCTTCCACCGTCACCGCCGTCATCATCACTGCTCGAACCATCGTCGTCCCCGTCGGAACTGCCCGAACCGCCGGTACAGCCAGCGATTGCAGTCGCACCAGCGATTCCCGATGCGAGAACAAATTTCCGCCGCGATACACGGTCTGATAGCCGTTTTGATTCCTGCGCCATCAACTGAAGGACCGACAGATGCAATAAAGTAATTTAATATGAGTGATATATACAAGTACCATAGCTATAAATCAATCATACTACTAATATCAATTTAATATGGCTATATAGTACTCTATCGGTAGCCACCGGTGCACTTAGATCAGCGGTTTTTCGATGAGGCATATTCGCCGACTACGCACTCATTTCTCTTCATTGTCTACAGATCCACCTCAACACATCACACTGGATGAAGGTTGACCTCGTGAAGTGGATTCCGCAAATAGCTGGGAAGATCGGCCGCGTCAAGGCTGATCTACCACCCCATCCACGTTGTGTAAAGCGTTCGGCCGGATCAGTATGATTGTCTACCGAGTGCTGCTGTGCCAGTCGACACAGCAGCACGAGCCGTCGAAACACGGTACTATCGACACTACATGCAACGGACAAATATATGCGTGTTGACATTACTGCCAGCGAATTATCTACTGCGTGCAGAAGTTGAAAGTTACGGAGCTCGTGGATACAGACGCTCATGCCATCCTTGACGTTCATTGTTCGATAAATCAAGAAGGAAGCGATGCGGACCTCACCGAGTAGAATGCGGGCGATATCCGGTCTATCGCTGCCGACAAGAGATTAGCCCGCTTATCAAATATCGTATGGTCCTTTGGGACCCTACGACTACGCGCACAACATCAGAATCGACGAGCAACGGTATAATAAGCGTTCGATGCCCAAGACGGTGAACTCGGATGTCAAGTGCTTGCATGGCGAAGCCGAGTGAGCGCGATCATAGTTCCGTGAGTTCTGAGAAATCGCTTTGATGTGTGTCGTCTATTACATCAAGCGAGCGGTGAAACAGTGAATTCCACTACTATATGGCGATTCAACACAGCCGATTGTTTTATAAGCCTACATCGACTGACTGGAGTATTGTGTTTTCCAAGAGATTTTGCTGTCCGTTTTGAAGTCGAGACAGTACTGCAGGTTCTGTTACATCCAATCTCTCGCTTAATTCTTTGAGAGTCACGTCACGCGGTTGATTGAAATAGCCTTCTGCATATGCCAGTGTTAACGCTTCGTGTTGTTTCTCGGTTAATTGAAACTCACGGCCATTATACAAATGAACGAGGTCAGGAAAGCGTGTAAGCCTCACAGCAATGTCCTGTTCTCGACAGTCTCGTTGAAATTTCGACAGTTCCGCTGCTGATTCAGTACGAATTCGAACTTTCCATTTCTGTGAATCCCGACTCACAGATTCAACAATTGCATCGATATGACAAAGAATTTTTAGAATTCCGCCTCGGTCGTCTGGTAGATCGGCTCGGAAGAGTGAGGCATCAGCAACGGTGTCAATTTGTGTGACTGATTCGAAAGGGGTCTGCTCTACTTCTTCAAGGAATTCTGTTGATCCATTGTTAACCCAGAAGTAGACTACTGTTGAATCGTCTCTGGCTTTCAGACATTCTACCTCGAACTCAGAGCCGGCAAATTTGGCACAAGCTTGCCCGAACGGAAAATCCTGAGATGGGACGGTGTATTCAGCGACTGAAACCATTTTTAATGTTTGTAAATTTACTTCGAGCCGTTCGTGTCGACTTCGTCGAACACGTTTGTAACTCGCTGTTTGATATCGTCTCGGATTGCACAGACCTGATCAAGATCTTTACTGTCTGGATCTTCCAGTGCCCAGTCACGAATATCGACGTCGTCGGCGTCGAGTTCGAGTGTTGAACAGCCCATCGTTATGACGATATCACACGATTCGAGCTCGTCGGTTGAGACTTCTCGTGGCGTTCGGTCCGAGAGATCGATATCGAGCTCTTTCATGACCGTCACGACCTCGTCGTGAACGCTGTCGGCGGGGTGGGTGCCACCGGTAATGATCTCAACATCGTCTTCGAGGCCCCGACGGTCACGCTCGCGTTCGGCGAACGCTGTCGACATCTGACTACGACCAGCATTCTGTACACAAATGAAGCCAAAGGTAACCGACGAATCGTCTATCATAGACAACGAATTCATTGCTGCCGACTTGAGAGCTTGTATGTGAAATATATATGTCTCAATAGTACGGTACGCCGACTCCGAGTACTTACCGGACGATAAATCGAGAGCTGTCGAGTGCAATCAAAATAGCAGTGGCCCGGTTCGTTGCCTTGTATTTACGTCACTTCCAACACTTTGACAGACTGACGCTGACGAACCGTCTTCCACGGATGGCCAGGCGGTTCGTTTCGAGAATCCGGTTAGTAGTGGCTACTGTTTCGGTTCAACGGGCATCAGATCCGTGACCAGTTCTTCGAGGGTCGTTACCTCGATTGTCGGCTTTGTCGAGAGCTCGGTATCTGCAACATGATCTCGTCTCAGAAATGCCGAGTCGATCCCGGCCCGATGGGCGGCGACGAGATCTGTCTCGGAGTCGCCGACATAAAGCGCGTTCTCGACCCCGAGATCCGACAGCACGCGCTCGATGTAGTCAGGTTCGGGCTTTCGCTTTGCCGCACCGGCGAGCGTTGGCCGTCGACCGTACGCCACCTCAAAGGACGGTAAATCATAGTGAGCCAACAGGAACTCGATAGTCGCGTGCTGATTGTTGCTGACAACGGCAAGTGGTACGTCCAGACGATTAAGTGCAGCCACGTCGTCATAGGCCGGCTTCCCGCCATCCCGAACATGGCTCTGTTGGGCGAGGCTTGCGGTTAATTCTCGGTAGTGCCAGAATGCCTCAGGATTGATTCCGTGGTTCTTAGCGAAATCGGTCGGCACAGTGTTATTTTCGACCGTGCGGCGCGCGACCGATCGTTCGATATCGACCCCAAAGGCCTGAAACGACTCGACGACGGCGTCGACGAGCACCGCGGTGTCGGTCGGCGCCACCAAGACGCCATCATTGTCGAAGATGACGGCGTCGTAGCCGTCAGTCATCCGCAGACACCTCCGGTTTGGGAGCGGCGACCTCAGTACCGACGCTCGTTGCCACGTCTCTGGGAGACTTCATTTCGAAGACAAAAAAGTTCGCCGGGACTGACTCGACAACAGATTCGTAGCCGGGGAACGGTTCGTGTTGGTCAGCGATACCATCGTTATCATGGAGATGACACACCCGGATTCGGTGGCCGAACTCCTCGACGAACTCTCGGTAGTCGTGACCATTGACCTTTGCGTGGCCCACGTCAAGCGTGACGCTGAGATACTGCGGCGGCACGTCGACTTCCTCAATCATTGCTGCGAGGTCGTCTGGTGAGGTCGTGTAGCGCTGTTTGTCCTCGTCGATTGGTTGGTTCTCCAGACAGAGCGAAACGCCGACGAACTGAGCGTACTGTGCACATTCGGCGAGTGAACGACGGGCGTTCTCGCGGGCGCGTTTACGAACCCATTCAGGGTAGCGATGCGGGACCGACCCACCGTGGATGACAACGCTGGTCGCACCGGCCGCAGACGCGTCGTCAAGTGTCCGCTTGACTCGCTCGACGGAGTCTTGTCGAACCGTTTCGTCGTAGCTTCCCATGTTCCAATCACGGAATGGAGCGTGGTAGCTCAGAGTGACGCCGTACTCATCGGCTAGTTCTCCGACTCGTTCTGGCTCGGGTGTGTTTGGATGGCCAGCCAAATACTCGCTTTTGAACTCCACGTGATCCAATCCGAGGTCGGTGACGTAGGCCATGAAATCCTCGACGATCACGCCGAACCGGATGTCCATCGCCGCGCCTATACGTGGTTCGTTCATCGGTCCTCCTCCTTGGTGGCGTCAGCCCGATAGACGGGCTGTCCGGCGACAAATGCAGCGGTAACCGTCGGCGTCGGTTCGGGATCGACGACTACGAGGTCACAGCGTTTGCCGGGTTCGATCCGGCCTCTATCGGCAAAACCAACGGCGTCGGCGGGAGCGGCACTAACGCGCGTGACCCGTTCGTGAAGCGGTTCGCCGGTGTCGACGAATACTCCTGCAAGCAGTGACGGTGGGTGGTAGTCGGCAACGAGAGCGTCGACCACACCCGACCCGATGGCGTCGGCCGTCCGGAGGTTCCCCCACTGACTCCCACCGCGAACGAGGTTAGGTGCGCCCATTGTAACGGTCATCCCTCGGTCTTGGGCTCGCTGGGCTGTCGCACGGGTGATCGGATACTCGCTAATGTCGACGCCGACTTGGGCGAGACGGTCGACCTCAGCGGGTTCCTCGTCGTCGTGGGAGGCGGTCGGAATCCCGTGGTCGTGGGCCGTCTCGACGACATGGTCGATCCGCTCGCGGATCGTGCGTTGTTCGAGTCCCCCGCGTTCCTCCACGAGTCGTTCGGCCTCTTCGAGCGAATGGTTCTGCGAATGCTGGTAGTACTCGAAGAACGCCTCTTGGTCACGAAACTGGCCTTTGCCAGGGATGTGGCTCATCACCGAGACGAGGTCGGCGTTGCCCGCCTCGATGATCTCGATAATGGCGTCGACACACCGCTTTTGGGTCACCTCACAGCGGGCGTGAATCCGGTGGTCGGCCAGTAGATCGTCGGCGCTCTCGACGGCCTGGGTGATCTCTGCGCCCAGTTCGGGCGAACGATTCTCGTCGGGGTCAAGCTCGAAGGAGATGGCGTGGAATTTGGTCGTGATTCCAGCCGCGAGGTTCTCCCGGTCGGAGGCCGCCAGCGCCATATGCGTGTCCATCCGTGCGCCCGACCGCGGGTGAAGGTGTGATTCGATGTCGTCGCCATGAAGATCGACGAGGCCGGGCAAGACGAATCGACCCTTCGCGTCGATGGTCTCGGTGGGCGCTACATCGGTGTCGGTGCCCTCTGTGTCACCGCCTATTATTTCGACGATTCGATTCCCTTCGATCCTAATCGCGCCCTCGATAACGTCGTCGGGGGTGACGATTCGACCGTTTTCGACGATCCATGTAGTGTTCTGTATCTGGTCGCTCTGCTGGCTACTCATGCGACGACCACCCCTTCGTACTCCGCAACTGGAACGATCCGCTGGAGTCTTGCCCCGTCGAGGACGGCGACACGGTCGGCGACCGCCTCGACGACGTCGGTGTTATGGAAGACGCCGATGACGGTCGTCCCGTCTCCGAGGTACTCCCGCAGGAGGTCGATAGCCGCCGCCCGAGTCTCGGGATCGAGCGCGCTGGTGGGCTCGTCGAGCAACAGCAGGTCGGGTTGGGGGGCGATGGCTTGTGCGAGGTTCACCCGCTGGCGCTCGCCGCCGCTGAACGTCGCGGGGTATGCGTCCCACAGCTCTTCGGGGAGACTGAGCCGCGACAGCAGCTCTTCGGCCCGCTCGCGGGCCTCGTCGACCGACAGCCCACCCTCGCGGAGAGGCCGGGCGACCACGTCGACCGCCGGGACGCGGGGAATCTCGTCGAGGAACTGCGAGGTGTAGCCGATGGCACGCTCTCGCAGCCGGATCATCTCTCGGTCGTCGCAGGACGCGAGGTCGACGTCGCCGTCGGGGCTGTGGTAGATCACCTCCCCGCTCGTTGGCTCGTAGGTCCGGTAGATACATTTCAACAGCGAAGACTTGCCGCTGCCTGACTCGCCAACCACGGCGAGGAACTCTCCGTCGTCGACAGTAAGCGAAACGCCATCAAGGCCAACGACCTGTTTCTCGCCGAGGATGTGCATGTCGAACGTCTTCCGTAGGTTATCGATTGTAAGGACAGTCATTCAGATCACCGAGTTGATAAGCGTCTGCGTGTAGGCGTGGTGTGGATCCTCCATCACCCGATCCGTGAGGCCGGATTCGATAATCCGGCCGTGGCGCATCACAAGCGTGCGATCAGCAAGCAGGCGAATGACGCCGAGGTCGTGGGAGACGACGACCGCAGCGACACCCTCCTCGCGCTGGACGCGCCGGAACATGTCCAAGACCCTCGCCTGCACACTTACATCGAGGCCGGTCGTCGGTTCATCGAGGACGATCACGCGGGGGTCGTTCGCCAGCGCGCGGGCGATCTGGACGCGTCTTTGCATGCCGCCGGAGTACGTACTGGTCGGGTCGTCCATCCGGTCGACCGGGATTTCGGTTGCCTCGAATAGCGAGCCGACGCGCTCGCGGGTTACCTCATATTCCCGCCAGCCCGCCGACAGCAGCTTCTCAGCGACGTTGCCGCCGCCGGTGAATTCGAGTTCGAGCCCGTCGCGGATGTGCTGGTGGACGAGGCTGATTTCACCGCTCCGCAGCTCGTGGCGCGTCTGGTAGTCGACGTCCAGCAGGTTTCCATCGTGGTTAGCGTAGTGCACTAAGCCGTCGGTCGATCCGTCAGTAGAATCGAGCGCGAGCAGTTCGGCGACGCTGGATTTTCCAGAGCCGGACTCGCCGACGATGCCGAGGACTTCCCCGGCTTCGACCGAGAGGTCGACATCCGCACAGGCGACGACGCTCCCGCAGACGGGACACTGATTGGTTCCGGCACGGTCGCCCGTGTGATCCAGACAGACTGCACAGCCGTCGCCGTAGATTTTGGTTAGGCCCTCAGCCTCCAAGAGGCTCATTCGGCATCACCTCCGTGATTGTCGACCGGATCGTCGTCCGGCGTCCCCGGTCCCCAGTCGACGCCCTCGCGGTCGAGGTGATGATACTTCGGCAGTTCCGCGTTTTCCTGCCGTTTGAGACAAAACGAGGTGTCGTTGCAGACGTATTGGCGGTCACCGTCGTCGGTCTCGATCTCGGTGAGATAGGTGTCGGTAGAGCCGCAGGCCCGACACGACTGGTCGGGGAAGCGTTCGACCTGGAATGCTCTATCTTCGAACGCCAGCGGCTCGACGCTCGTATGGGGTGGAACCGCGTAGATCCGGGCCTCGCGGCCAGCAGCGAAGACAAAGAGAGTGTCCGCGTTGTCGAGTTTGGGCACGTCCCACCGGGGAATCGGCGAGGGGTCCATGAGGTAGCGGCCGTCGACCATCGTCGGATACCGCGCGGCGATGTTGATCTCACCGAACTCGACGACGTTCTCGTAGAGGTGGACCCACATCTTGCCGTAGTTTCTGTGGGCGTGCCGTCGCCGGTTGGCCGCATCCGAGGAGTCGACCTTACGCAGGGCGTCTGTAATCGGCACCTGCAAGACGAGGATCTGCTCGTCGGTCAGCACTTCTTCGGGAATCCGGTGACGCGACTGGATCACGTCGGCGGCGGTCGTGTCGGTGGTCGTCTCAACGTCGGCAGTTTCGCTCGCCAGTCGACGGATGTTAGCGGCGTTGACCGATTCGTCTGAGCCCTGGTCGATGACTTTAATGGTGTCGTCGGGCCCGATCAACGAGAGCGATGCCTGAATGCCGCCGGTCCCCCAGCCGCGAGCCAGCGGCATCGGTCGAGAAGCGTAGGGAACCTGATGGCCCGGAATGGCGATGGCCTTCAGGATCGAGCGGCGGACCTCTCGCTTGGTGTGTTCGTCGAGATACGCGTAGTTGTAGCCGTCGAGGCCGTCGCCAGAGTCGAGGCTGTTGAGGACGTCGTCGACAGAATCGGTCGATACTTCTCGTTCCGTGGTTGTTGGCTCCGTTTCAGTCATCGGTGTTGGCCTCCATCAGCGCAGGCTCTCGATCAGTGGGGTCGGGATCGTCTTCGGAAGGTTCGGTTTCGTCATCGCTGGAATCGCTGGATTCAGTTGGCATCACACCTGTCCGTTCGCGGATGCCGCGAATCCGGTCGAGAATCGACTGGAACGTAACGTAGTGCGGCAGTTTGAGATGCTCGATGAACCCAAACGAGTCCATCCCGTCGACTACGTCGAGGACGAACTCGGCGTTCTCGGCCGGATCGTCGCCGTCGAGTTGGATCGAGGCGTCGAGAATCGTCATGGCGATGGCCTTCCGTTCGTTGCGGCCGAAGGTCAGCCCGTAGCCGAAGGCGAACTGCGGGGCGTCGCGTTTGGCGTACACCGGCACGACAGCCTCGCTCTCGCTGACTTCGATATCGGTCACCCGAACTTCGTCGCCCGTGTAGGGGTGTTCGATCTTCACGGGCAGTTTGCCGACCCGAACTTCGGCGAGCGTCGGGTGGACTTGGCCATACCCCCGGAGCGCGGAGTAGCCCAGTGCGGTGATCGCCCCGGTTTCGCCGCGGGCAAGCTCTTGAAGGACCTCGTCACGGTCGACCGGATGGGTCACCGACTCGCGGGTGGTGTCGCTCGGGTCGCCGTCGAACTCGCCGTCGGGTTCGTGGACAAGCCCCTCCTCTCGGAGCACCTCCATCACGTTCGTCAACTGTTCGGGTTCTTCCTCGTCGACCTCCCAGTCGGCGGTCGGATCGCTTGGTTCGCTATCGGTCTCATTCCCACCCTCGTGTTCGAGGGCGAAATCCAGCAGCCGCTGGGTGTAGTCTTTGGTCGGCCCGAGAATCTGACCGCCCGGCACGTCCTTGTACGCCGGCGAGACACGCCGCGTGGCGAACATCTCGGCAGGATCTGCAACGGGGATCTCATCCCAGCGTTCGAGCGTCGACCGATAGGCCCGCAGCAGGAAGGCAGCCTCGACCGCGTCGCCCTGGGCCTGTTTGACCGCAAGAGCCGCGAGCCGGGGGGCGTACAGCCCGCCCTCGCTCATCGCTTGGGCGACTAATCGTTCGAGTTGCCCCTCGATCTGGTCGACCGACAGCGTCGCCTCCTCCCCGTCGAGTCGCTGCTTTTCGAACAGCTGTTCGGCGCGCTCGATGAGTTCTTCGCCTGCCTTGACAGCGACGTACCCCATCAGGACACCCCCATCGACGCCGACCGGGGAACGGCGACCAGCCGATCTTCGGCTGTGAAGATCGCATCGACGCCACGTGGAAAGGTCGACTGGGCGGCGGCGATCTCGTGGATTTCGTTGTCAACCAGCCCGATGTTAACAGTTCGCGTTCTTGGGACACCCGGCCCCGAGAGCGTGATTGTCGTCAGGTCGTGGGCGTCCTCGGCGTCGGAGCTTTCGGCAGCGAGGCCGTCGACCCGATAAATCACTGTCACGCCCTCGCTGGGTTCGACAAGTGAGCCACGAGTGAGGTCGGTGACCGACCACGACGGGATGCCGTGGGTGTGGACGATGTCGGCCTCGGTTGGCTCGGCGTCATCGAGTCGACCGTGACTCGCCAACGTCTCCCGAAGCTCGGTGTCGACCGTGTGTAGTGACACCTCGTGGTCGACAAGCGTGGCGACGACCGCGTGATCGGCCGGTGCGGTGGGAGTCTGCTGGATCGTCCCGGGTCGGCTCATCGCCTCGCACAGTGCTCGAAACGTCGACCGCGTGTCGTGGACGGGGTCGATACCGAGGGCCCTCACAGCTCGTCCTCCATAGTTTCGAACTCGACGGCGGTGTGGCGGCTCTCGGCCCACTCACGGGCACGATCAGTGGCCCGTTGTTCGCCAGCGGTTTCGAGTTCGTCGACGATCGCAGGTGTCCGGCCGTGGCCACCGGCGACTGCGGCGTCGACGATTGCACCCGAAAGCGCCTCGCGTTCGGCCTTGCCGGGCCGCATGGCGAAGCCGCGCTCGCCGCCTAAGTCGACTTCGGCGGGGGTGACGACGACTTCGCCGAGGTTGAACGGTCGACGCTCGACTGGCTCACGGACCTGTTGCATGAGCAGTGTCGGTTTGGGCTCCTGTCTGATCGTGAGTGGTGGGTCGGATTCGAGAATCTCGTTGGCGAACCGGGTGAGTACGGACCTATCGCAGGCAGCGATGAGTTCGAACCTGTCCGAGCGGTTGTGTGCATTCGTCATAAGATCGAGTAGGAAAACCCCAAACACCTGAATAAGGGTTCGCTGGGTACTCTCTATCCCTCACTGTGGGTCCCTGATCAATCACCCGTCGAGAAATGAGAGTATGGACGCGTCTGTACTCGTTCATACTGAGCGACGGCAATATCGTAACTGGTGTACTGGTAGTCCCTCGTGACAGTTGCCCCTGGACTTTACGCAGCTAACGGTTATTCTATCCCGCTAGTTCGACTCTGATGATGGCACCGAAGACCGTTGTCGACGCCTCTGACGTATCGAAGACGACCATACGTACCAAGAAACGATCACTGAGCCGCCGTCGATTCGCGGCCGGAACCCTGGGAGTAGCCGGACTCACCGGGCTTGCTGGATGTTCTGGCGCAATCGGTGAGGCAGCTAATTCCGCAGAGGAGATCACGATGATTCTCACACCGGGGACGCCTTCGGACACCGAACGGCGCTACGAGCCGATGCGGAGCATGATCGAAGGCGAGATTGACGACGTCGAAGTCGAAATGGAGACGCCGCAGGACTATTCGGCGATCCGCCCCGCGATGGAGAGCGAACAGGCAGAGATCGGGATGGATGACATCACGTTCATTTCCGAACCGGATCTCTTCGACGTGTTCGGAACGACGGTCGAGGGGGGTTCGGCGTTCTACTTTTCGATGATGATTACGAATCCCGATTCAGACATCGAAGAGCGAGCCGACCTCGAAGGACAACGGGTCGCCTTCGCCGACAGGCTCTCCACGAGCGGCTCGATTTTTGCTACCTATGCGCTCAAAGAAGCAGGACTGGACGTCGGTGACGCTCCTGACGGTGACCCGGTCGACTTCGACGGCGAGTGGTCGAACCACGAGCAAGCCCTCGAACGACTCGAAAACGACGAAGCCGACGCGGCCGTGACGTGGAGCGGTAACGGAATCCCTCACGTCGAGGAGGGAGACATCCCTGACGAAGTAATGGAAGAAGACTCGTTCGTCGGCACCGCGAACACCGAAGAGCCAATTTTCAGGCCATTCTGGTGGTCCTTCCCGATTCCGAATCAACCGGTCTATGCCCGAAGTAGCTGGGACTCCGAGAAGAAAGACGAAATTCGCGAGCTACTGTTGAACTCCGACGAAGAATTGGTCGAGGAGTATTATCCCGATGACTACGACGACGAGGAGCTCCCGTTCACGACGCTCGAAGAGACCAGCACCGAAGACTACGAGCCAGTCATCAAACGGATCGAAGACCTCGGACTCAATCTCGCAGAAGAGGAGTGAGAACAAGGTTCACAATGAGTAAACTTACCATTCGAAATCTGACGAAGAAGTACGGTGACGTGACTGCACTTGAAGACGTCTCGGTCGAGATCGAAGACGAGTTCGTCGTCTTACTCGGCGAGTCCGGCGCTGGCAAGTCGACGATGCTCCGGTGTATCAACGGACTCACCCAACCAACGAGCGGCGAAATCCTGCTCGACGGAGAACCGCTCTCGCGTTCGCAGCCAGACGTCGGCATGATCTTTCAGCAACACAACCTTGTCGAGGGCGTCTCGGCATTCGTCAACGCACTGACCGGTTCACTTGAACGGTCGACGACGGTCGAAAGCCTCCTGCAACGGCAGGATCGGGAGACGAAACTCAGTGCACTCGAGGCACTTTCAACCGTGGGGTTGATCGATGAGGCCCACCAGCGCGTCTCACAGATGAGCGGCGGGCAACAACAGCGCGTCGGCATCGCTCGGGCACTCGTTCAGGACCCCGCACTCCTGCTCGCAGACGAACCGGTTGCGAGTCTCGACCCATCGAGTGCCGAAGACGTCATGGGTTATCTGAAAACGGCTGCCGACGTCCATGAACTCACGGCACTCGTGAGTCTCCACCAGGTCAATATCGCGGCCCACTTCGGCGAACGCTTTATCGGTCTTCGAGATGGTCAACTCCTGTTCGATGTCGATGCTGACGGCCTCACGCCCGAACTCGTCGACGAGCTGTACGGCAGTGTTGAAACTGTCGGACTCGCCGAGCGACCCACGAAGACAACCCGACCTTCACAGAGTAGTGATGAACCCGAACAAAACACGAGCAAGCCGGGGATCGAAGCATGAGTTCGGATCAGGCCCACGGATTAAAGACGAGGCTGCTCAAACGCTTCGGCTTCGCTACCATCGGGTCGTCGCCGGCTGAACGGAAGCTCACCGATCTCAAACGCCGAAAGACTATTCGACGGCTGTATACCGGTCTCGGCGCGCTTTTCGTCGCTCTTCTGTTCTATCGGAGTCTCGGAATCGTCGGCTTCACACTGAACGAGCTGTTCACGCAGATCCCGTTCTTCATCGAAGCGCTCGCCGACTACTTCCCACCAACGACGTACTACGGGGTTCCGTTCATCGACGTGATGCAGTACTGGGAGTTCATCGTCGCGGAGAACCTGCTCTACGCTTCGCAGGTGACGGTGGCCATCGCGTTCGCAGGAACAGTGCTCGGGCTACCCACCGCGCTCCTGTTTGGTGTCCTCGCTAGCGAACGCGTGATTCCATACCCGTTCAATTTCGGATTCCGCATGGTGATGAGCCTGATTCGGGCCATCCCAGCGCTCGTTTGGGTGCTCATCTTGATCCCGCTCGGTGGGGTCGGTCCCTTCACCGCGACGCTCGCGGTCATGATCGACACGACAGGCTATCTCGGGCGGCTATTCACCGACGAGTTAGAGGAGATCGCCGACGGTCCCATCGAGGGGATCCGAAGTACGGGCGCGAACAAGTCACAGATAATTTCGTTCGGCATGCTGAGCCAGGTATTCCGGCAGTTCATCGCGTGGCTTGCATTCGATCTCGAGCACAACGTCCGAGTCGCCATCGGTCTCGGATTGATTGGGGCCGGAGGCCTCGGGCTCGAACTCGATGTCCAACAGAAGATGTTCAATTACACCGAGATGATGGCGTGTATCATCATGGTGTTGTTGCTTGCTGGCTCGGTTGAACTGCTCAGTCAACGGGTTCGGTCGTCCCTCCGAGACGAGGAGGTCGAACAGACGGGCTTCATCGAAGCGTTTGTCACTGCGCCAAAGAAGATCCTCGAATCGACCGTTGGGCGGCGACAGTGACGAGGATCTCGGTCGATTCGCGTGGCACAAATCAAACCCGGCAACTCGGTCCGGAGCCGACGATCCACGATCCAGTGGCAATTTTCGAAAGCGACCTTGGCGCGTGGACCGAGGTGCGACCCGACTGTCGACTCAACGCGTCGACACTCGGCGACTACAGCTATCTGATGGAGCGTGTACAGCTGGATTATACGACGATCGGTAAGTTCGGCAACGTGGCCTCAGACGCCCGGCTTGGGCCGACGAACCACCCGATCGACCGGCCGACAGCCCACCACTTCACCTATCGGGCGGAGATGTACGACCTCGGTGCGGACGACGAGTCGGTCTTCGAGTGGCGTGTCGACCAGCCAGTCGAGGTTGGTCACGACGTCTGGATCGGACACGGCGCGACCGTCCTCCCTGGTGTCGAGATCGGTAATGGGGCCGTTGTCGCCGCTGGTGCGGTCGTCACGACGGATGTCGAACCCTATACGATCGTCGGCGGCGTTCCAGCCGAACCGATCCGAAGTCGATTCTCTGAGGAAACCGCCGCACGAATAAATGCGACCGAGTGGTGGCACTGGGACCACGACATGCTGGCTGAGCGGATTGAGGCGTTCCGTAACCTCGATACCTTCCTCAGTGAGTACGCGCCCACGGTCGACGAGGTCAGTTAACAGTAGTAGCTGCCAACATATTTCGTCGTTAAATTGTTCTAACTAGATCCTCACGTGGTCCGGCCGGATGCCTGAGTGTAGTCGGACAGCCATCTCGGCGGCGTCGACCCAGTAGTAGATGGCTCGTTCGAGCGCGCGAGATATGGTGACCAGATACCCGTAAAGTTCGGGGTCGTAGGCTGTGACCAGTTCGAACAGTTCATCGAGGTCGCGGTGGACCGATTCTTCGAGCGTGCTCAGCCTGTCGTGGGCCGTAAGGTCACACTCAAACAGAATGGCTCGGAAGTGGTCGTTGATCGATGCGCCCGATTCGAAAACGTCGAGGACGCGCTCTTCGATAACTCCCGTGGCGGGCCGATAGCCGCGGTCGACCACGTCGGCGATGAAACACGCCCGGTCGCCAACGATTTCGAGGTTGGTGGCAATCGTCGAGAGATCCGCAGCTACGCGGTTGCCCGGCCAGTCGGTGGTGAGGGTGTAGGATTTGAGTTCGCTCAAAAGCGCAGAGTATCGCTCGTTGGCCAGCGGTTCGAGCGTGTCGGCTGACTGTTCGGGGACGTTCCCTACGAAAGCGCCGTGGGCGGCAGCATACTGCGTTGCGGTCACCTCATCGAGCCGTTCGAGCAGTTCCACCACCTCGGGTCCGCGGCCGGCGTCGGCTGTTGAGTGGGTGTCGGAATGTGCACTTTCGGCCGGTGAAAACGGTGGGGCCGAGAGCCGAGAGATGTACCGCGTCGAGCCGTACAACTGGTCGTTGTCGACGACGTAGGCCTTCCGGACGATGCCTTCACTTTTGAGTTCGCCCAGTAGTTCTGAGAGATACTGCTCGGAGATGCCAACCGTTTCGGCGAGCTGGGCTTTCGTGTCTGGTGCGGTCGAGTCGATAGCTTCGATCACCTGTGTAAGCGTTGTGTCGCGGCCGTGTGAGCTCGCGTCGCCTCTCGGGTGCCACATCCTACGGGACATAGTTGGTCGAGGAGACGGCCGTCTATAGCCGTAGTCCACAGAGAATCCAGACTCGTCCGGACCCGTCTGGACTTGTGTGATGTGTCGACTGATCGCTATATATCTCTCAGCACGTGAAGAGTTGTCTCATATAAACGGTCAAACAAGTGAACCGACGAGTATATTCCATATGGAGACACGAAAGGTCCAGTTGTCCGGTGGGACGACCTATACAATCTCGCTACCGAAAAAGTGGGCTCAAGAACACGGCATCGACGCAGGGTCCGTACTCGCCCTCCATCCGAACAGTGATAGTTCGTTACTGATTGAGGCGACTCCTGAGCGATCGACCGACGACCAAACGGTTACAGTCGACATCTCGACGACAAACGACAATGCCCTCCGCCACCGTATTTTGGCTCTTCATGCAGTCGGCTTTGACGAAGTGACACTGACCGATTCGACTACTATTAGCCCCGAAAGATGGCGAATTGTCGAAGAGACCATCGCGGAGCTGTCGGGGTTCGAAATGTTGGAAACAACCGACCACCGAATCAAGCTCACCAACCTTATTTCGGCCGACAATGTCGACATCCGCAAGAGTGTGTTGCGACTCCGCTTAGTTATGTTGTCGATGCACAGTGACGGCCTCAAGGCGGTCATCACCGGGGACACTGAACTTGCCAGACGTGTTATCTCCCGAGACAGTGAAGCCGATAAGCTATTTGCAATGATCACCCGCTACTTTCGGCGGTCGCTATCGAACCTCTACGAGGTAGAGAAACTGGAACACAGTCGAGACGAGCTGTTCGAGTACTACTACACCGCACGGCAGTTCGAGCGCATCGCCGATCACGCCGAGAAGATGGCGACGTTCACGCTTGATTCGGACGCATCAATACCTCAGCAGTATGCTGAAGAGTTCGCTTCGTTGGGAACTACAACCCGCAGAGTCATTGACGACGCTGCAAATGCAATTTTGACTGGCGGCGGTATCAAAACTGCCAACGGAGCGCTTGCCAAGTACGATCAGGTCAAAGATCTGTTCGATAGTATCGACCGAGAACTCTACGATCACGACGTACCGAATGAAGCGTACGTTCTCGGACTCGTTCTCGATAGTCTCCGTCGAACGGCTGATTACGGCGTTAATATTGCCACCGTTGCTATCGAACAATCAACCAGACAAAAAAGTGATCGCTGATGGGAATTGCCGCATATAGACGCCCTCGTCATTGAGATATCGTCTACTGAAATTCGCATGTTTACGAGAGTCATACTGTTAGGTTTGGCACCGACACGTATGAGATGACCTGCTTCGATTGATGATTGGCCACTGTCTAGTTAAGTCAGTTTGAGAAGCAAGCAGATCATAGATTAATTGGTCAAAATGCGCTCAGACCTGCTCAGCGAGCCGTTAACAGCGTATTATCAAGAATTTTGGGGCGTTAGCGGACGGCGACACCCATCAGAGTGTTCGCAGTTCAGCTCAACACGACCGGTTGTTCTCTGAGAGAAACATAAGAGAGTCCTCATCTATCAGGCGTTCAATGCTCTCACCAGACAATTTGGTAGTGGTTACATCGGCTAGCTGGCAGCGGTCACAACCCGCCTGAGGCGAAGCCCAAGCGTGTTACGGTAGACGAAACCGCTGTCAAAATCAACGGTAAGAGGTCTTGGTTATCTGCTGCAATAAAGACTCACCGCCACGAATTGTCGGTCACACGCGTCACCTGCAACCGCAGACGAAGGGCGAGGTACACTGCCAGGATAACTTCAAGACGATCTCGAGTCCCAGGTGGAGAAGGTGTCTTCGTCGAAACTCCCGAGTCACTGACTGCCCTTATTCGGGAGTCAGACGGTCATGTCAAAACAATCTCAATCAAATAATCAAGTGCGTCTTCGTTTTCAACAATTCCAACTCGGTTAGGTAGAGGGTAGGTTATTTGGTAATGAGTTCGTAATTCTTTGAGTAGTTGTGATTCGGTGACGTTGGTGGTTGTGGGCACAAAATAACTGTCAAACTCTTGAACATGCTTCTGTTAAGATGGAATTTCCATCGATGATATAGAGGATGTAGTCACCATCTTCTATGGGAGGTAGTAGAAACCCACAGGCGAATAAACAGTCAACCTTGAGCAACTTCTTACGATGTCCGGCGAACTGGCGAATTACATTCAGGTGGTCAGAGATATTGAGGTACTACAGCCAGGTGACGCCTGATTATTCACCTGGCTGTCTGAACGTGTAGGTTACTGTATCGGCGTCAACTGTGAGGGTGCCGGCGTCGTGATCCACGAAAACCGCAGCGGTATCGCCATGCGCGAAATCATGTAATTGCATCCCCGCCTGGAACGTCCCATCGCGCGACAGTTCGACATATGCAGAGCCGAAGTCAATGTGAATCCGATCATCAGCAGTCGTTACATCACCCGTCTGACCGAATCGGCGCAGTTCATTAGTGAGTGTATCCCACTCATTGAGTTGTACACGTGGTGTCATCTGTTGTTCAGTCGTACCGCTGCGTCTTGGAAAATTGTTGGTGGGAAATCTAGCCACAAAATCCATCGAATGAATTCACCCATGTGTCGGTAGTGCGTAAGACGATAGATCCTCTGCGCTGCAGGAGTTTGTTCGTGTCGTAAAACCAACCAATATGGTCCATATTGATGAATTCTTGGAGGATCGATGAGCGAGATAGTAGGTTGGTTCCCTGCACTGTGCGATCATCCCTTGCGGAAATTAAGTCAGATTGCGGACCACATTCGCGCCTAGTCATCAGCCCACCTGCGTAAATCTATCAACATCTGATGGACCCAATAAGCGCAAATATTTCCTACTCTTTTAGCTATACATACCGCTACCACTGCAATTCACATTCGACTCTCAACTAATTATATAGAGGGTGTCATAGAATACGTCGCATACGAAAGAGCAGGGTTGAGAAGCCGTGTCCAGCAGCACTCAAACCCTGCAAGATGAGCCTTGGATAGACGAGTTCTTTAATCTCGTGGCGGTTGAGACGCTTCCGCTCTTCGAGTACCTCGACTTTGATTTTCTCAGTGAGTATGACGTGTTCGCCCCCACCCGTCGGGGGCGAACACGTGACCATCATCCACCAGAACTGTTCAAAGGCTTGCTTCACTGCTACTACAAGGGTATCTACGGGACACGTCCTGTCGCCAGAGAACTACAGAACACGGCTGTCTGGCTTAGCTGTGGGTTCGATCGACCGCCGTCCAGAGACGCGGTCGATCGGTTCCTCACTGATCTCAACCTCGTTGTTGAAGACGTGTTCAGTCGCCTCGTCGAGCAGGCCGCTACCCGCGGCCTGCTTGACTTAACCTTCCGAATCGACTCAACCGATCTTGAAGCACTCGCGTGGAATGATGACGCTTCGTGGAACTACGATCCAACAGCTGAAGAGTTCTACTACGGCTTTGGTCTCAGCATCGTTTCGGCAGGGCCAAAGATACCAATCGCAGCGGAGTTCACGCAGGCGAAACAAGCCTCAAAAGAGACAGCGATGCGCGTCACACGTGACGCGCTCGCCGTCAAGCATCCAATCTGGTTGCTTGGAGACAGTGCATACGATATCCTTGATTGGCACGACTTCCTGCTGGAAGCAGGAGTCGTGCCGATCGTCCCATACAATCCACGAAACACCAGCGATCCACTCAATATCGACTACCGTGTCGAAGATCGAATCAACGAATTTACCGAGGATGTGATGTTCAAGCGTTCGATTCTTGCTGAGACCTACAAGCGGCGAACACAAGTTGAGCGAACGTTTGGAGCGTGTTCAGACTGCGGCCTCGGGACGCTGCGCGCCCGAGGCAGCGTCCATGCTCGGGTACAAGCATTCCTTGGACTGTGTCTCCGAGTAATAGTTGCAATCACGAACTACGAACAGGGTGAAAATCCAGGGCGGACGAAGCTTGTGGTATGAGATGAATTGTATGACACCCTCAATTATATAATTAAAATATTAATATAGTGTGAACAATATGGATATTATAATAACATAATATCGTAGAATGAGTTACTGATTGTTGATGTCGGCATATAGTATCAAAGACCAATCAATCTGTGAGGGTTTCAATTCGGTTTGTCAAATCGTCCGCAATGAACGGAACCGAACTAAAGTCGAGCGTAAAGCGTTCAAAGTGTTCAGACAAACTGTTGTTGATCTAGAGCCATCGGGAAGCGCCTTGAAAAGTACATCACACGACAGGAACAATGTAATTGGGGGTGCTTTATCTCACAAACCATCTCTATTCTTTCCACCATCTACCAACGGTCATCTTACGCAGATTAGAGAGGCGTACGAAGAGACAGTAATGGATGTTCCCTTTTATCAGACCGAATATGGAGATACCTACGAGGAAAGCGTCTGTGATGAGTTCGGACGCGAAGTTGCCACAGCGTTAGTAAACGGCTCTGATTTCACTCATGCGGTCAAACGACTTCTCCTCGGCAAAGTAAAACAAGCCACAAACGAACGAGAACTACTGATCACTACTTGTGAGCGCGAACGCAAATCAGTCGATAAAGCAGCATCTGTTCTAAAACCAATCGAGAATGAACTCAACTCGTTTGATACACTCTCGCTAACCGATGAAGGATTTGGTACATTAGATGCATACCGGGCCCAATTACTGACTCTTCAGGACAAATGTGAGCAAGCCGCCGCCACCCGCCAAGCAACGATACATTACCACTGGACGAAATACGATTCTCCAGTCGATGATCTAGACATCTGCACCTATTTGTACAAATCTATCGAACCGAGCTATCCGATTTTATTCTTTTGCAGTGAATTGGCTCAAAGAATCAATAGTCATCGTCAGCAGGTAGAACACGAAATGTGTGTCTCCTCCTGAACGCGTGGGCATTCTCCTTGCAGTTCGTCATTACTGGTCGGTCTCCAGACATACAACGGCAGCTCAAATGACATCCAGCCGATCACTAATCAGGCCGTCGACCCTCTCGTTTTGAAGTTCACTTGCAGTTCCTCCATCATCGATCGTCCAAGCATTCACATCAAGGTCCGCATCGTGTGCCTTTGCCACCAGATTAGAGCGTATACAGAGGTTGTACTGTGGGTTGATGGCTTCACAGTCCAAATCAACGGCAGTTTTCAAGTTCTCTTCAGGCCTTTCATCGAAGAGTAATCCGAGTGGTATTGAGTCCTCAAGTGCACTGAACTGTTCAAGCGCACTCGCGCTGAACGAAGACACAAGAATGTCGTGGTCAACGGCCCTTATCTCGTCTATAACTTGTTGAGCCATTCCGGGACGTTTGAGTTCAACATTCACCTCAACATCTGCTGGGATCGTCTCAAAGGCGTCCCTTAGCAAAGGAACACCTTCGTCAGAGTCAAGGACTGAACACACTGCAAGGTCTTCGTAATCTGTCTCATCCACCCGCCCAGTACAGTCAGTCACTCGATCAAGCGTTGAATCGTGAAAGATGACGATTTCCCCCGATCCACACCGCTGAACATCTAGTTCAATCCCGTCGACATAAGGTGAGACTTGCTCGAAAGCGTGGAGAGTGTTCTCAGGGTATTCTTTGGCACAGCCGCGATGGGCAATCAGGCGAGTGTTTGACCTTCCGGTGTGCTCATATAGACCTGGCAGGTCAGACATGAGTTCCTCCCCGACCGACAGACACCCTGTCGACGCGATGATAGCGGCCGTTCCGAGTGCTGACACGTACTTCCGTCTGGTGTTGGACGATTGGGTCATAGTCAAATCCGGTCGCGTGGAAAAGGGTAGACAGGTAATACATCGTGATTTGAACGTGGTTTTCGCTTTGTTTTTGGTCAGGATTGCTGGTGCTCCATGAGTTGGCTCTTGTTCGATGAACCTGCGTGGTAGATTGCCTCGCCGGATGCAGAATCGAAAAGGTGGAGCTTGGTTGGATCGACCTCTGCAGTAACTATTTCGCCCGGTTCGTAGGTAGTATCGACATCGGTCTCGATTGTTACCGACTGCCCACCAACTGATCCATGGATCAGATTCCTATTGCCTAAGGTTTCTGCGGCAAGCACCTCGACATCGAACTTGCCATTAGCGCTTTCGTTGACTATGATATCCTCGGGGCGAATCCCGAGCACAGCGTCCTCGATGTTCGATCCACCGAATCCGGGCAGGCGGATTGAGAGTCCTTTGGCATTGGCAGTATCTGTTCCGTCGACAGTTACCTCTAATGTATTCATTGCAGGACTGCCGATGAACTCGGCTACGAACTTGTTTGCCGGGTAGTCATAAATGGTCCGTGGTGGATCGACCTGCTGGATACCGCCGTCATTTAGGACAACCACGCGTTCGCCTAATGTCATCGCCTCGGTTTGATCGTGGGTAACGTAGACTGTCGTCGTTTGGATCTCGTCGTGGAGCTGGCTGAGTTCTGCACGCATCTGAATACGAAGCTTCGCATCGAGGTTCGAAAGCGGCTCGTCCATCAGTAGGAGCTTCGGCTCGCGTAAGAGGGCGCGGCCGATTGCGACCCTCTGTTTTTCCCCGCCGGAGAGTTCGTCTGGTTTGCGGTCGAGCAGGTCCGATATATCGAGCATCGCCGCCACTTCTTCGACTTTCTCGTCGACATTTTCGACTCGTGTCCCTTCGCCGTCGTTGACCCCGAAGGAGATATTCCGTCGAGCGGTCATGTGAGGGTAGAGCGCATAGTTTTGAAAGACCATTGCGACTTCACGAGCTGCAGGCGTCTGGTCAGTCACGTCCATACCGTCCATCAGAATCTGTCCATCAGTTGCTGTCTCTAAGCCTGCGAGCAACCGGAGAGTGGTCGACTTTCCACAGCCTGAAGGGCCAACGAGGACGACGAATTCGCCATCTCCGATCTCGAAATTTACCTGTTTTACTGCCGTTACATCATCGAATTCTTTCGTGAGGTTGTCTATGTGAATCTCGCTCATGTTACTTCTGTTGGACTCCAAATGTTTCGAGGAGCGGTTTTCTGAATACGAGCAGGACGGCCAGCGGTGGTATCAGGGTAATGACCGAGCCGGCCATCACTAGACCCCACCGTGGCACGTCGCTCTGGACACTTCCTTCAAGTAGTGTCACACCCACTTGTGCGACCTGTTGACTCTGACTCTCTATGATCACGAGTGGCCAGAGGTACTGATTCCATGCGTAGATGAACATGATGACCGAGACGCCGGCGATCATCCCCTTCGACATCGGGATTAGTACGTACACAAGGAATTTTAGCGGACCTACGCCGTCTATTTTCGCTCGCTCAACGATCGAAGCGGGGATTGAGAGGAAATGTTGCCGAAGGATGAATACGGCCGTTGCACTTGCGAGGTAGGGTATCGTAATCGCCAGCAACGAATTTGACCATCCAAGGGTGTTCATAAGTTGGAACAGTGGGACGATCCGAACTGGGATCGGCAACATTAGTGTCAGCAAAATCACAACGAACATCAGATTCTTGTACGGGAACCTGAAGTAGACAATGGATAGTGCCGCTAGTAGGGAGACGGCAAGTTTGCCAATGACGACTATTGTTGACATTACAAAGGAGTTGAGCAGATACTGGCCCATTCCGTAATCAACCATCACTGCACGATAGTTCTCAAAGGCTGCTGAACCGGGAAGCAGATCTCCGAATTCAGTGACGATACCTCTTGTTTGCGTGCTAACTATAAGCGCGATCAAGATAGGCAGCGCGATCACAAAAACGGTAGCAGCGAGTCCAACATGGATGGCTAGTCGGTCGGCGATCTGATTCCTCGTCTTCTCGCTGAATAGTGCAGAGATTCGATTTTCAAGGGTAGTTTTTGTGCTCATGAATTAGCCTCCGTAGTGAGCGTGTCGGTCGGAGTAGTGAAGCTGAATTAGCATCAACAGGCTAACGATTACAAATAGGACAACCGACTCAGCGGACGCCAAACCGTGACGACTGCCGTCAAAGGCGTTGCGATACAGGCTGTATATCATGATGCTTGTCCCACCGTTTGGGCCGCCTCCGGTCAGTACATCTATGAACGCGAACGTTCCGAAGAACGCGTAAATTGTATTCATAACTGATAGGAATATCAGTGTCGGCGAGATGAGTGGGATATATACCTCCATGAGCCGTTTCATCCGGTTTACTCCATCAAGATTAGCTACCTCACTGAGCGTGGTAGGGACGTTGTTCAGCGCCGCGATCATGAAAATTACATTGTAACCGATTTGCTTCCAGATCGCTCCTAATACGATGACAACGAACGCTTGCTTCGTGTTCGTAAACCAGTTGACGTTGACTCCAAGAGCTTCAATTGGGCCTGTGAAGACTCCAATGCTCGGATGGATTAGGTAGAGGATGACTAACCCGCCAACAGCGGGTGGGAGGGCGTACGGCCAGACAGCCGCGACGAGATAAGCCGTCTTACCGACTTCTACCTCGTGGATCATGTAGGCAATCATGAGCGAAATGGCCATTACGCCTAAGACCACTAGGATGCTGAACAAGAGGGTGATTGCAACGCTGTAGTGATACTCCGGAGAGGTCCCAAGGTCGACGTAATTGTCGAGACCGACCCAGACACGCCTGGTCCCAAACTGGAGCGTCGAAAATAGGCTCATGTAGACGGCCTCGACAGCTGGGTAGTACAGAAAGACTAAAGATACTACCACGGTCGGTAGAATCAGCAGATAACCCAGCCCCGGGCGGTCAAATACTTCTCTCGTGGACATGAATTTTATTCGGAATCTGGTCCGACTTCGCTGTAGCGTTCGAGCTCTTCTTCGACATCACTCTGTATGTCTTCGAGACCTTCTTCGACGCTCACCTCTCCAGAGAAAATAGACACAGAGGTCTCTTCAACGATGAGTTGGACCTCCCGTGCCGGGCCGATGAGTGCTCGGCGAGTGGCCGCGGTCGTCTCTGATTCGAGTAACTGATCGAGGGCAGTCTGATGGTTAGGGTTCTCGTCGAACCAACCGTCTTCTTCGAGTTGATCGACTGCTGACTGTCTGATCGGGTAGTACCCACTGTCTTTGTGCCACTGGGCTTGTACGTCCGTCGACGCCATGTATGCGAGCAACTCACCCAATAACTCTTGATCGGAGGCATTTTCGGGGACCCAGAACGACGCACCTCCGATTGGCACGCCTGTCCAGTCGTCCAGTGCTGGGTAGAAGCCGGTCCGAGCCTCGAACCCTTCCTCTTCTTCAGCGGCTTCTGGAACAGAACCTACGGATGCTGTCGACGTGAGCAACATTCCTGCTTCACCGGAGAGGAATGCGGAGTCTGCAGCACTCCAGTCTTCAACACCAGCATTAACATACAGATCCTCTTCGTAGAGGTCTCGCCACCATGTCCAGAGGTCGACCGCAAAATCAGAATCGACGTTGATAGTTGTTGCTTGGCCGGTCCGTCCGTTCTCCTCGTCGAAGAGTAATTCATCGGCCAGGGCATACCAAGTCTCTATCATCCAAATATGGTTTGGCCAAGTGATGCCGGATTCTGTCGCACCGGAATCGACAAGTTTCCTTGAGTAGTCGGTAACTTCATCCAGCGTTTCAGGTGGGGAATCGGGATCAAGACCAGCCTCCTCAAACGCATCGGCGTTGTAATAAAAAATTGCGTTAGAATTGTTGAATGGGATCGAGTATAGTTCATCGTCAACAACAAAGAAATCGATAACTGGATCTAAGAAGTCGTCTGTGTCAAAGTCGTCGGGGAGAATCTCCTCGATCGACATCATCGCATCTGTATCGAGGATTTGTTGGGCGTGTAGACTATCGATTTGGGCAGTATCTGGGACATCCCCCGATTCAATAGCGCTGAATATGTCGTTCAGAACGTCTTCGTAGCTGCTCTTATACTCTGCGCTGACATCACCGGTATCAAACTCCTCAACAATTGCATTGATCGCTTCTTCGTTTGAACCACCCATTGCGTGCCATAAATCAAGTTCTCCGTCATCTGGACTACCGCCTCCACCGCCGAGAACACTCGAACACCCTGCGAGCCCACTGGTAGCAATTGCACATGTTCCTGCGAGGACGCTTCGTCGGTTAAAGTTCCTATCCATATCTACAGAGTAGTTAATTTGCCAATTAATCCTTGCTAAGATTAGTATATATTTGTAATATCACAAATAGAGGTCTATATTCTAATCTAATTAAATAGTTGTTTAGAGTCTATGTAGTTGAAAATAAATATCAGTTCTTCTCAAATCATCCCTACTCAATCAGGCTGAATCCATAGTTTCTCCTGACTAACAATCCTCTACCCAAGAGCGGTAGTATTAGTCGTCACCCACGACGGCCTCGGGACGGTAGGTTCTGCTTATTTTCTGCCACCGGTCGGTTCGGAACCGCCAGTAGTTGATCGCCGCCGGAACAGTCGTCTCGGCGAAAAACGCCAGATAGATTCCCCAGTAGCCCAGCGGAGTCGTCGCGCCGAGATACGCTAGCAGAATCGCCCCACAAAACGTCCCCACGAATTGGCTTAAAAACGGGACGCGCGTGTCGCCGCTTGCATCGAGCGGGCCAGCGGCCGCGCCTGCGACGCCCTGAAAGACGATCCCACCACAGGCGGCGTAGACAAAGTCGACGGCGATCGGGATCTCTGGGTTCGTGGGCGAGTCGGCGAACAGGACGACAATCTGCTCAGCAAACCCTGCAACGAGGAGCGCCGAGACCAGATAGGTCGCGACGGCAAATCGGATAATATCGCGGCCATACGCTTTGGCCTCGTGTTCGTCGTTCGCGCCGAGCGCCTGACCGACGAGGCTTGACGAGGCGAGTCCGAAGCCCCAGCCCGGCGCGTTCATCACGCCCCAGATACGCCGGGTGATGACGAACGCCGCTACTGCGTTCTCGCCGAACAGATCGAGAATACCGAGCATCGGAAACTCTGCGACCGTCCAGACGAGGTTCCGGCCGCCGACCGGAAGCCCAATCTTAACCAGATCACGAAGTGTCGCGGGGTCGACGTACTGGCCAGTCAGATCGATCCGGACCGGAAACGCGCCGATACCCGGCACCCTGCCAGCGCCGATACCGAGCGCGAACGTCGCGGTGACGGCCACCGTCGAAACCACGGTGCCGAGGGCGGCACCGGAGACACCCCACCCGAGGCCGAAGATGAACACCGCGTTCAACATCACGTTCGCCCCGGCACCGGCAGCGCGGACCTGCATCGCGGTGTAGGAGTCGTCGACGCCGACGAGCGTCCGGCTCCCGACGAGATTGAGCCCCGCGAACGGAATGCCGAGCGCGATGATCCTGAGATAGGTCGAGCCGTAGGCGATCGCCTGGTCGTTGCTGCTGAGCACCGAGATGAGCTGTTCGGAAAACACCCAAAAGAAGGCCGAGACCGGCGCACTCACCACGATGACCAAAAAGACGCTCGTGCGGACCGCTAGGCCCAATTCCTCGTAGGCGTCGGCACCGAACCGCTGGGAGACCAGCGCGATCGTGCCGCCAGCGATACCTCCGCCAATGGCGAACGCGAGCCCCCAAAACGGTCCCGCGAAGCCGACGCCAGCGACAGCCGACGTGCCGATCGCCGCGCCGACCATGGCAACGTCGACCGCGTTTTTCGACATCCGGGCGATCCCCGTGACGATCCGGGGCCACGCCAGCGCGGTCGTCTGAATGGCTCGCGATCGGTCGATCAGCCCCGCACGTGCTAGCGCGAGCCCGATAAACAGAATCACCAACCGGAGTGGGTTTGCCAGACGAACCACGAGATGGCGCCGATTGTCGTTGAGGGGGTGAAAGGGTTCGCTCCCCGGCAACCGATCATCAGTGATCCGACAGAAACCGTGGCCTTGACACCACGAAATCGACACCGCGTTCGGACAGATCTTTATTTAAATAATCTGGCTGAACAGCTACGCCAGATTGTTGTACAGCGCGGCGTACTGCTCGGCGACCGTGTCGAGTTCGAACGACTCTACCTGCGTGTTCGCGTTCGCACCAAGTCGACGCCGGAGATCCGATGCTTCGAGCCGATTGATGGCCTGTCTCACCATCTCGCACGGCGTGTGAAGGTGTTGGGCGACACGGCCATGCTCGTACTTCATGCAATCCGCACCTGGTTTGGTCGGATTTCGATAAAGACGTGGCGTGCGTTTCTCAGCAGAACAGCCGAGAAACGCACAGCTCTCTCTGTTATCGATGCAACAGGCTTCGACGGCGATCAGCCCAGCCGACACTACGCTAACCGCACCTCCTACCGCATTCGTGCGTTGAAAGTCACCGCTTTGGTTGATGTCGAAACGCTGCACATCACCGACATCCACTGCACGACGACAAAGAAGCACGACGCGAAGATCGGTCCGCAGGTCGCCCGCAGGAATGCGGCCGACCTGCGTTCATTAGCTGCAGACCGTGGCTATGACTCGAAAGCCTTCAGGGACGAACTCCGTGGAAACGGTGTTCGTCCCCTGATCAAGCACCGTATCTATTCCTCGCTCGATCACGCCCACAACGCCCGCATGGACTGTGATCGGTATCACCAGCGATCCATGTCTGAAACTGTCTTCTCGTCAATCAAGCGCACGCTCGGCTCCGCCGTGCGTGCGCGGAGTTGGAATTTAGAGTTCCGAGAAATGGTTCTCAAAGCAGCCGTCTACAACCTTCGACGGAGCGTCCGATTTCCATGAATTTGACCGCCGTGTACCGAAACTACAGAGCCAAATATTGATTAGAGCACTCGGTCGAGTTTGTGTGTTAGACCACCGATAGTGAGCTGACCAAACTGTTACCACTCCTCCGTGAACAGTTTATTTCACTATTGAAGGAGTCGACGATGAGTTCCTACAATTGGACGCAACAGTACTCATTACCGATACAGACATGTTCGTCGGTACATGTATTTTCAGCTGATGATTCAAACAGCGGTTGGAGTTGTGTTCGTCGTTATTGGCGGATCAATCGGCTGGTATAGTCTCCGACCGCTCGAAATCCTTCCAAGTATCCTCCGTAGCGACGTACTGGACCCGAGCGAAATCTCTGACGAATCATTCGTTATCTGTCGTGGGATTGCGAACAAATCCTCGGAGACGTTGTTGGCTCCATTCACTGGAACACCGTGCTTGGGATTCGAGTTTGAGGTGACGGAACGACAACCGTTCGGGATTGGCATTCCATGGTTTCAGGCCCACCTTGACGACGGTGTCGCAACGCGATCATTCACACTCGATGGTCCGGATGGTGGTGTCGACATCGTACCGTCCCCGAAACGATTCGGGCTTGATACGGAGTCGACAGTCATTACCGTTGGTTCTAGCGAGAGACTACCGGAACGTATTCAACGTTTCATTGACGTTCGAGACGATCTCGGTTCGGTTGCGAGATGGATGCAGGTCATTCCCGGGCTCGGTATGCGTCGCTACATTGAACGTCGGATCGATTCTGGAGAGGTGTATCTCGTTGCGGGACCTACGGAACAGACACAGCACGGCGTGGCCCTCACAGGCGATCTCGTGATCACCGATCGCTCTCCAAGACAGTTTGCGATCACGCGTCTATGGACTGCGGTGTTTCCGATGTTAATTGCAGCTGTCTTTGTCGTTATCGGCGTCGGGGCACTCAGTATCTAACCTCTCGTAGGTTTATTTGGTTGATATTTACTACACCGTCTACTAAACGTTACACTGTCCACGAGAGAATGTCTGACATTATGCAGATAATTAGTTATAGGATTTATGTAGGTTTAATATATAATTATTTGCATGGTTACCGTTCCCTCTCAGCTCATCGGTGTTGTCCTTTTGATTGGTGCCGCATTCATTGGTCGTGAGGCCTGGTCCTACATTGAGCAGTACCGGATGATGGCCGCGATTGATCCCTCCGAGACGCCGGTGATACATAGTGCGAGCGCATACCCGCGTCTTCAGGCGCGGGAGGAGGTCAATGTGTTCGCTGCAGGCGGATTTGGTGGTCTTCTAGAACTCGGCACTAGTGGAGGATAAACTAATTCAATTTAGCGTCGAATAATAGCAACTGTGCAATCTGCTTTTTGGCCTTCTTCACTGGACGATATGTTGTATATCTCATGGGCCTTGTCAAACAGTCTGTGCTGAAATGCCGCTGTTTATATATGTTGTTGCACAAGCTCATACAGTGTCCGACATGACGAAACAAGAAATACGGATCTGTATTGATCCAGATCCAAATACCGATGCTGGGGTGTTTCGCATCGAGGCAGCAGATGATATCCTCCGTCTCCTAGCCGATGCCCACGACTCTGAGTTCACGATACCTGAACTTGTCGACACAACGGACGTCGCTCGATCAACAGTGTGGCGGGCTGTCGGCTTACTCGATAGTATTGATGCAGTCCACATTCGAGAGACGCCACAACGAAACTATATTTCCATCAACACAGATAATCTCGAAAAAGACGACCCAATACTGGCTATCGAACAATCGGAGTTCCATAAGCCGATCCGGGTGTTCGTCGACCACATCCAAGAAGAAATAAGCAATACAGATGATGTCGATTCGCTTCTCGGTATCGTCGTCTTCGGGAGCGTCGCTCGCGGTGAAGCTGATCGACAGAGCGATATTGACCTTTTCATTGTAGTCGACGGAGATCGAACACCTGCTCGGCGGGTTGTGACCGATGTCGTTGCCGACCTCCAAGACCAGCGATTCGATGGTGATCGATTTGAATTCGAGCCATACGTTGAATCTGTAAGCAGCGCGCAACGAGCAGGTTCAAAGCTTCGTGAGATCTTCTTGGAGGGAATTACAGTATATGAAGACGAGAAACTCCAATCTATCCGAAAGGCGGTAATCGGCGATGAGTAGTACACGTATCGACCAGTTTGTCACCGAAGTCCAAGCAGCATTCGACCGCCGACCGACACAAATCGAACCAGGTCTCGATGTCGAGGATGCTGCACTCCTCCAGTTGCGAAAGGGATGTCGACTGCTCGACGGTGCCGACACACTTCGGGATGCAGAATACTACACACTGGTTATCGAGGCCTCGTTCGTCGCAATCGAACGGACAGTCGAGTTTCGCTTGCTCGAACGGGGAACAATGGATCCAAACGACCTTCCTGGCACACATCCTGGAGTGTATCGAGAAGCGGCTGCTATCGGGCTTTTCGCTGAATCGGTCGCCGAGGATTTAGCGGATCTGTGGCGAGAACACCGGGCGAAGACGTACTATCAAGATGGTCTTGCAGCAGCTGACCGTGCAGAGGCGATGTATGAGCTTGCCAGCGAGATCCACGAGTTTGTCGTAGGTCGATCCCGACAAGGCCATGAATGTATCTGCGACTCTACCGACTGACATCTCTCCTTGAAAAAAGATAGCCCCACCGAGAGGAGGGTGCAAACGGCAAGCGAAAGAGAGTGACGGAGTCGCATTCGTGGATGTTACTCGGTCTCATCTTATATTGTGATCTCACTCCTGTTGCTGGTCGGCCTGTGAAGTACAGGCTGTTCCGACCATTCCCTTGTCAGAAGGCATATCTTTCTAAGGATTTCAACAGAGCCATATATGTACAATAGACGGGTTATAATGGCTCTGTTAAAATCTTCTTATTATTAATATCATTCTTACAGGCCAGTCATAAGCAATACTAACAATTTCATTTTTCAGGTCGTTGCATACAACTGAAATTTTTTACCCAACTCGTACGTACTTGTTTTCATGGAATGGTCCCCAGATAGGCGACTACAGTTGTGGATCGTCCTTGCATTGTCTGTGTTGGTATTGACGACGCTCGCGGCGGCAGTTGCCAGTGGAATTGTCGTGTACTTTATCGCGCTTATTCTATGGATTATCAGTGGCAATGGAGTCGACCTCTTTGGTGGGATCACCGGTGGGCTGATTATTATCTCCATGTCTGGTGTCATTCTGAGTATCGTGCTGTGGGGTGAACGTAACGCACCCGACTACGCAATTGCAATTACCGGCGCTCAGCGAGTCTCTGAGTCGGAGTACCCGAAGTTACTTTCGACCATTCGTAACACTGCGCACCAGGTGGCTGTTCCAGTCCCTACAGTCTACGTTGCACCGACGGAGACACCGATCTCGCTGACCACGGGTTTTACTACCCGCACATCTCGATTAGTCGTCAGTGAGGGATTGCTGGACAGCCTTGAGGAATCTGAACTACGTGCGGTTGTTGCACATGAAATTGCCCACATCAAAAACCACGATGCAGCAGTCATGACTACTTCGGCATTGCCAGTAGCTGCCGCCGAACGGGTCGGAGAGCTCCTTAGCGGTCCAACAGCCGGAATCAAACATGGGGTTGTTAGCCGTGCAGACCACGCCGACGCCATTCTCTCTGTCGGACTCGCGCTCGTTCTTCCTTTTTCGATTCTCTCGCAGATACTGTCGGCTTCTTTTGCACGTACCCGTGAGTTTGCCGCTGACCGTGGGGCAGTCGCGATCACCGGAGAGCCAGCAGCCCTTGTATCGGCCCTCAAATCAATCGATGGCTCATTCGACGAGCGCCCGACAACTGATTTCCGACGAACGTCGATTTCAGCCTTTGCAATCGTTGAACCGGAAGAGGCTGATCCAGTTGGGTATCTTGCACCGTTTACTCGGTTCAAACGTCGACTGTTTGCGACACATCCACCGACGAATGCGCGAATTGACCGACTCAAAGCGAATAATGAGAACCACGTCTCTTGAGGTCAGATCAACCCAATTGAGCCGTGATGGTGGTAGTGATGAACGGGCGATTGTAACTGTGACAGAAGATGGTGATATCGAAGATTATTATGATGTGATCTAGATCATAATCTATATCTTAAAAATGCATACAAGAATAATATAATGCATCGAAGATCGCTTCTTTCGCTTGGAATTATGGCGATTGCGGGATGCACGGCGTCACCAGAGCCGTCTAACAGACCACTGTCGACACCGAACGTCTTTGTTGAGTTTGACTGGACTGGATCAGCATACGAGCTTACCTTTGAGTACGGGACGACAATAACCAGACAGAACACCGAATCATTGGCAGTGTCCAATGAAACGGATGATTCGTCGATCTATTGGGTCTCCGAAGACGAAGACGCACGTGAGGAATTTCCATTGGAACCAGGGGCATCGATCACTGTCGAGGCAGACAAAGACGCGGATCTCCTTGTGGTTTGGTCGACGGTCGACCGATCAGTGGTCGTTGATGCTCGCCGCGCTGATGAGACAAACGAGTCCAGTGCTGAGACGACCGAGAACCAATGAACCGTCGACAGTTTCTCGGGACCGCTGGTGTCGTCACCGCTGGAATAAGTGGCTACACTGGACTTCGACTGAGTAACATCCGGCGATACACGCCCACAGATACGGTCGACGAGTCTCTGCCAGTGGGTGAGCGGATCTATGAAGCCTCTCGGCTGCTTTCGGTTCTCGATCACCGGGCCGTTTCGACCGTCACTGTCGAAGACGATGGCACTGAGGCTGCCCCCTACGAGAGCGAACGCTTCCGCTACGAACAGCAACGGTCGCGACACCGCTACCTCCAGGTTCATTCAGTATTCAAGATTCCAGCAGGTAATCCGCGATCACCGCTTACAAGCCACCCGACATTTATCGACCAATTCCGATTAAGCATACAAGACGACGATCTGCCGGAAGCTCAGGTATTGTACCTGTCGGCTGGAACAGAGATTTACGATCGAGGGATCGCTGTCCCAGAACGTCCCGCGGATCGCCCACGGGTCAGTTCGAGCGTTTACGATCGCGGAGTTGGACTCGGAGAGGAGGGTGGAACCCACCACCAAGTTCGTTCGAGGCCATACATTCACTCACCAGATGGCGAGTGGTCACAGCAGGATCGCACTGCAGAGACAGTCACATACGAAGTTACTGGCCGAGAAGACTACGCAACGGTCGTCCCCGTCGAACCCGCACTAGCGGTCGGCGAGGACAGTCGACTCGCTGCCACGGTTGATGGTCAGACTGGTCGACTACTGCGCCTCGTCGATCGCCGGATTGTCGATCAAGCAGCCGAAACTGGTGATGACGATGTGAGGACGTTTCGGTATACCATCGAAACCAAGTTCGACCAGTACGGAGCCACAGCGGTCCGACCGCCCGCGGGTCCAGTCCCAAACCCCTCACCAGCCGACCGCCTGAGAGAATTCTGGGCGAACCTTACGTTCTACTAGCTGCTGTTCGGATCCACTCTCAGAGGCAGAGACTCCTACTGTAGCGAGAACTCGGCTCTCGTGTAGTTGGCCCGTTCAGTACGCGCTCACGAGGCTCTGTGGTAGCGAGGGGCTGTTTCTCCCCCGACGATCCGGACGCCCGCAAGTCGTGGGCCGACTTCGGGACGCGGCTTGATCCGACAACCTGAGATTTACATCGACCTACACACTTCTGGTCGGCTGCTGTCGGCGCAGATCGGGTCGAAAAACACGATCGGACGACTCCCCTTCGGAGATCTCAGTAGGCGAACAGATCCCACGTCCACTCGCCGATCGAGCGTGACCCGAGTGCATCCGGTCGACGGGCATCTACCTCAGATCCAGTTTCAACTGTGTAGTTGTACTCCCGATCGATTCTGTTCTCGGAATCCCCGTTATACGTCCCGTTCAGGCGTGCACGGCCCTCACGGACGACCCCACGCTCCGTGTCGACGCTTATTCTTGTTGCCGGTATCGGATTACTACTGAACTCCCTGTATTTCGCCCCGGACAATCTCGATGGCACTGGGACTGAGATTACCTACGAGGTTGCCCCCATAGAAAACGAGACGATGGCCGAGCCCGTTGTTTCGTTTTCCGAACAAACGCTTCGGTGTGGCACTGAACGAGCCTGTGTGACCGAAACCGAGATCAACGAGAAGGGTGCGGTTGAATACAACGGGACGATCTAACATGGTGATGAACGTCGTCGCTGGGACCCTTATACCGATTCGTGGAGTCGATACAGCCTCGTATCCATCTATGGGGAGTACTTTATCCCCGAACAGGAGTACACGAACGGATCAACACGTCTCACCCACGAACGAGCGTCGACGATGGAAGCCCTTGACCACATTGCTGTAACGAGCGAAGAGACCTCAGCCGCCGTTCGTGCCACTGTTGAACAGGGATCGATCAGACTCGTCGACCGACGAATCCCTGAATTCGAGCGAGAAGATCCAATCGAACACGACGGCGAGATCTATTATGTCACGCACAAATCTTACCAGAGCAACTCGGCTGAGGCGATTATCCCCGTACGAATCTTCTTCTGGCTCTTCGGGTCGGCACTGATCTATTCGGCTTGGGAACGACGTGGGCGCACATCCTAGCTCTAAGCTCGACTACTTGTTCTATTCTGCCACGGGCAGATTGCAGTTGTATGCGAGTTCAAAGGGTGAGCGTTAACTCGCCAAGACTCGTTTGTTTTAGTGATGTCAGATACTGACTCTATAGACGAAAATGTGCCGTCGACGTTAGGGAGAATTCTCTTTGCAGGTGGACTCGCAATCCTTGCAGTTCGTAACCTCACAAACCTTGATGGACGGGTTGCCTATGCGGAGGCTAAAGGAGTCCCAGTTGCAGACAAACTTGTCCCAGTATCAAGTGGCCTCCTCCTCGGTGGGAGTCTCGGGATTGGGCTCTGGAAACTCCCGAAACTTGCAGCCGGGAGTGTTGCTGCATTCTTTATTGGAGTCACACCAGTCATGCACGATTTCTGGGCTGTCGACTCCGAATCACGTGGTGAGGAGCTTACGTCATTCCTTCAGAATCTCACGCTCCTTGGTGCTGCAATCGCATTCTTCAAACAGGCCAGTCAAAACTAACAAAGAACGTCCAAGACTACACCTCTAAGTGTTGCAATTGAATCAAACCTACGGCGAGAAACCTATACCGAGTATCACTACTCACCGACAGTAGCTTAGCAAACAATATTGCCAACTGATCGGACCTCAACTGACTCACTCAGCACTAGGTTTATGCCACTCGTCGACCTTCGTTTGTGTATGGATCTTGAAGAAACAGTCGACTATCTCGCTGAAGAGCTCGAACTTGAGCGGAGTGAACACGTCCGTGAGGTTGGTCACTCTGTTGCAGAGCTTCGCGACTGATCAGAACATTTCTTTGAACTTTCGGCCGACTGCTTTATTGAAAATGCGGTACGGCGGTAAGATCATAGCTTCTCAACGGTCTTTTTGATGTTGTGAAGAGCGAACATCAGGACGATCTCACGGAACTGTCGATACCAGAACTGCGAACGCAAGGCGGAGGTTTGCGTTCGCTTCGTTGTTGAGTAAGATGCTACACTGCGACCCCCGGAATGTGGCTCCGGAAGCGCTTCTGGGTCGCGGCTGCTCCAGTGAGCGCGCCGGCGCGGTGATCCGCGTCGCCTTCAAGCACCTTGATCTGGACAGTGTCGCCGTCAGTCACTACCCCGACAACGCGAACTCCTGACGGGACCGTCCATGACAAGGTTTGATGTGTAATTTCATAGGAAGAGTGGCGGGATGCGGTCGCGTGACGGTCCACGGAGCGGTTCGATTTGTTCTTTCCCCGAGTCAACAGACACTTACCCTTCCCGAAACGATGCCGAGCACATGTCTGTCCCCGCTTCTCCGAGCCGACGGACGGGAGCTATCGGCGGCGCCATTGCCGGCGCCGTCGCGTACGTCCTCGGCTACCTGTTCGCGTACGTCACCCAACAGAGCGCCGTCGAAGAGCAACTGCAGGGGTTCAACTTCTTTGCCGACCTGTTCGGTGGTGATCCGATCCCGACGTCGCAAGCCGTCGGATGGGTGTTCTACAACGGCCATTTCGTCGACACGCAGGTCCCCTCGCTGGTCGGGGGCGCGCGCTCGCTCAACCTCATCGCGGAGGCTGAGGGCGGTTCGTTGACGCTGTTGTACGCCGTCCCGCCGCTCCTTTTGATCGTCGCGGGACTCGCAGTGGGTCGCCTCACGGGCACGACGGAGCCGACAGACGGTGCCCTGACCGGGGCGTTCGTCCTCGCAGGCTACCTGCCGCTCGCCGTGGTCGGTGCGTTCGTGTTCCGATACTCGGTCGGCGACGGGACGGTCGCACCCGATATGGTCACCGCCGTGCTGCTCATGGGCGGCGTCTACCCGGCGGTCTTCGGCGCGATTGGTGGCGCGATCTCGACGTTCCTGAACGACTGAGAGTATAGCAATCCGATCAGTTAGTCCGCCGTAGATGTGCGAGCTCTTCTTCGTCGGATAATAGGTGGTTCCCCGACAAGCAGAATTAACCTCTAACCCGCGTGACATGCTAAGACAAAAACATGCGAGACTGCAGACGCTAATGTAGCACGTAGTGGTGCCGAGATTGGAGACCGCGACTCTGTTGAAATTCTTGAGAAGTTACAAGTTTGGACAGTAGTATAACCGATTGCAGACTCGCCAATCAATACTCGGCGGGCACTCACCCATAATGTCACAAAGTTTATCACAATGTTGCTAATATTTTTTATTATGGTCGCCCGTTCTGAGTCGTCTTCGCGCCCGCTGGGGATCACCCTCTTATGCGTTTTATATGTATTACTGCTCCCCGTGGTGATTTACGTCAGTGGCAATCTAATTTTGATGCTTCCGGAGGTTATCGCACAAGAAGGTCTCACAGGAATTATTGGTCGCGTCTCAGAACCGTTTAGACTTCACCTCCAGTAGCCTCAACCGAGGCGGTACAGTGAATCTTCTCGTGGAGTGATTCACACAGAATCTCATTGAAGAACCGGTTGTAGCGATCTGGATCTTG
>NZ_JAQFWV010000021.1:0-49484 GCF_056175805.1 Halohasta sp. A2
TACACTGTCGTATTGTTGACCGCTTCGACTTCATATCGACAGAAGGCGTCCAATTGCATACAACTTTCACGGAAACTGGACGGAGAAAGCACCGAGAGTGCGATTAATTAGCGGCGCAACGAGGCAACACGAGCAGAACTGGACTGTCAGCCACGAGTTCCGAGAGGCTGGCGTCCTCCCACTGTTCGTCGGTCACCAGTGGCCGTGTGAAATCGGGTGCCCGGTCACCCTCGGCAGGATGGTCCGTTGCTGGAAGATCGACCACCTCGAAACCGAGCTCCATCAGTTGGCTCTCCCGTACGTTTTGTCGAGATACTCGACGATGTTCGCGCTTTCGGACATCGTGACACCGGTCGACTCGTCGATGATCGCCGGAACGGTTCGCGACCCACTGACGCGTTTGACGACGTTGCGGTCCGAGTGCATCGGCTCGACGAACCGCGAGTGGTAGTCCAAGTCGTACTCGTCGAGTTTGCGGACAACGCGCTCACAGAACGGACAGGCCTGGAGTCGGTACAGCGTGATCGCTGGCTCGTCAGTTGACTCGCTCATACCTGGTAATTGGTCGACGCACAAGTAAGGACTTCGCTGAGTGGGTTTTGCCCGTCCATCTTCGTACATTCACACTACTCATTCTGTATAGCGAAATGAAGTTTATTTGGTCGAAGCGAACCACGGCCAAACTTTTGTGAACAACCTTTTTCTCGAAATTATATTTGTGACGGAACCAAATTGCGATCAGATAGCGAATAGATGTTTGCTTCGTACGTCTGGCGGACTTGGTCGCCCCAGTTGTGGGTGTACGTGTCGATGATATCGTCGGCGACGTCGCCGCGGAGGTATTTCACGATTCCACGGTCACCGGTCCGCTCGCGGAGATGCGTTGTGAAAAAGTGTCGGAAGTAGTGTGGTGTGACGTTTTCGGACGCATCGCCGCCGGTTCGGTACCACCCCATCTCGCGGGCGTGAGTCGACACCACTGTTCGAACCGCACGTGGAGTGAGTCGCTCGCCCCAGTCGCCGGCGGTGTACACGAACAGCGGCTCGGCGGGCGAGGGGCTGTCGGGTCGAACCGCGAGCCACCGTTTGAGCGCCGTTTTGAGCTCTCGGTCGATCGGTATCACCGTCGACCGTTTACGCTTGTTCGAGGCGGTGCGTTCTTCGCCGTTGGTCGGTTTTCCGCGTGCCGGTTCGCTGTCGACGTAGAGCGAATCGGGCCGTGTGTCGAGCTGTGGCCGTCGAACGGTCTCGAAGGCTGCGTCGACATCCGAATCGTCGAGTGCTAGATCCCGGAGATCAAGGTTACAGAGCTCGCCGACACGCATCCCCGTTTTCAAAAGCGTGATGATCAAGACGCGGTCGAGTGGATGGTTAATCGCCGAGACGAACGCTCGCATCCGGTCGACGCTGATTTCGCGGCGCTGGGGGTCCTTCTCGATGGTTTCGTCCATCTCTTCGACGACCAACGTCATGGGGTTGGCATCGAAGACACCGACGTTGGTCATATACGCGTAAAACCGGTGGAGATAGGCGGCGTAGCTTGCAACCGTGCTGTCGGCGACCGTTCCTCGGAGACTGTGAACCCACGACATGCAATCACGGTGGGTTGCTTCTGCGGGACCGACTGTGTCCGAGGGAATACGGTCGGAATCGCCCAGAAACGACTCGAACTGTCGGAGAACGCGACCGTAGGCCTCTCGGGTTCTGGCTGTTTTCCCGTGGAACGTGAGGTCTTCGAGGAAGTAGGCGATCGGATCCTCGGGTGTGTCCGCGCTGGTGCGTTGGCTCATTGGTCGACCACCGTGTAGCCGCCCTCGCGGCCGCTATACCGAACCCGGTTTGCTTCTTGAAGCGATTCGAGCGTCTCCTCCAATCGATCCTCGAAGTTGCTCGAAAGCGAGTCGACGAGTGCGTCCCAGGACAAAACCCCATCTGAATGAAGCACGTCGAGGACCCGTGTTTCGAGGCCGCTACCCCCAGGGTCAGAGGGGTCAGAAGGCCCCTCCAGATCGGGTCTCTGTGAGTCAAGTTCGAACCCCTTTCGCCCCGCTTGTACCATTGTTCTGACATACTCGGCCTGACTCATTCCGAGCTCCTCGGCATGGTCCTTCCAGGCGGCTTTTTGATACGCCGGCACGTAGGTACTCACAGTCGACCGGCCCGTTTCGGTCTGTTCGCCCATACACTCTCGTTTTCCTACACCCACTTCAGTATGACTGTACAGCAGTTGATAAGGGATCTTATCTTCGCATATGCTAGCATTATATCGGCTTCAGAAGCAGTATATCGTCTACTATATAGTACAAATTCTGTTCTATACCATTATTTGGGTTGATATACACTAATGAGGTTGTGACAGTATCGCAACTGGTTTTCGATTTCGATGGCGATGTACGCAGGCCATCAACAGCAGACATCCGATCATCCGAGCGGTAATTTATCAGTACTCTCGTCCTCGAGTCGGATTGACTCGTCGACGATCGACGATCTGTTTTCACAAATCTCCCTAGATTCTGACAGTGATCTGTAGCTGGGTTACTTGCGTACTGCGTCGACGCGACGCATCAACCTCTCGACGCGCGACGGATCGACGGGATTCGTCGTCTGGGCGTCTTCTTTCAGGGCCGTACCGACAATAGCCCCATCTGCAATCCCGAGCAATCGGTCGACTGAGTCGGCGGTCACGCCACTACCGACGACGATCGGCGTTGAGAACCCTCTCGCATCTCGTATCTCGACCGTTCGTTCGAGCGTCCCCATATCGACACTGTGGCCCGTTTCGCGGCCGCTGACGATCAACGCGTCTGCAAGCCCGCGGTCGACGAGATCACCGATTTCAGCCCCCAGAGAGCGCTCTCGACCGAGTGGGACCGCGTGTTTGACGTCGAGGTCGGTAAAAATCTTGATCTTTGTACCGAGGCGTTTTCGGAGCCGGAGGGTTTCGTGAGCACGGCCTTCGAGTACTCCCTGATCTGTAACCATCGCTCCCGTATGGACGTTGATACGCACAAAGTCGGCCCCAACGGCAGCCGCGATCGATATCGCTGCCTCGGCGTCGTTCCGCAGAACGTTGATTCCAACGGGACAGTCGACCGCAGCGGTGACTGCCGTTGCAACCCGCGTCATCGCCGCCACAGTGTGTTTTGGGACGTGCTCGGGATAGAACGGGCTATCGCCGTAGTTCTCGATGAGGAGGCCGTCGACGGCGCTCGCGAGCCGTTTGGCATCCCTGATAGCCGCTGATTCGACTGCAGAGAGTGCTGCGGTTGACCGTGGCGATCCCGGGAGCGGATCAAGGTGAATCATTCCGATTACCGGCGTGTCGACGCCGAACAGTGTTTTGAATGTCATACCTCCTCGTTTCGAGGCCAGATATCTACATTCTCTGAATCGACTGTCAGAATAAATTTAAAATTGAATATAGTTGTGTGGTCGGCCACGAACAGATGAATCACATGCTGCTATACCGAAACCGAGGGTTGATCGACCGCTACGTCGACTACAATCCGAACAAGTAGCGAAAACAGCTTTGCTACAATTCTGTACCCATACGAAACGGTTCCGCGAACCGGCACCTGATCTTCTCGCCGTCTCGAATCGGAACTTGCCAACGAAGTAGGTACAAAAACCGGAACGGTTTTTCGTGATCCCAGAGAGAGCCATTCATGGTCGAGGTAACCGGAACGGAAATCGTCATCACCAGCCTCGCAATCATGATTCTCGGCGGACTGCTCTCGACGTTCGGCTATCTCGAAGAGGGTTTGACGGTGTTCGTCTTTATGATAATGGGACTGCTCGGCTTTCTGTTCGTTCGGACAGTTCGAGGCCGTAAATTCGATTGGCGTTAGTATTCGATAGCCAATCGGGTAGATTAGTACTCGTGAATCCCGGTTTCGGTGATTAATTTATCGATGTACTCGACCGGCGTGGCATCGTAGGCCGGGTTCTCGATGGCGATTCCCTCGACTGGTTCGAGCATGACTTCTGAGGCCGCGCGGTGCTGATTTTCGAACGCGAAGCCCTCTTCGATTACTTTCGCACCCGAGCCAACGACGACGACCGGCACGCCGAGTTCCTGGGCGGTCGCCGCAAGCGGGAGGGTTCCGATCCGGTTGTAAAGCGTCCCGTCGACGATGCAGTCCATTCCGATCACGACGCGGTCACACTCCGACAGGAAGTGGCCGAGTGCGCTGTCGACCATCAGATGCGGTTCGACCCGGTCGATAGCCGCCAACATCCGAGCGGTGCCACGACCGATGTACCGCGGTCGGGCCTCCATCACGTAGGCAGTCAGATAGTTGCCATCGAGCGCGGCGGCTTCGACAGCGGCGAGTGCAGTCGAAGAGAAGTCGTGTGTCAGAAACGTCTCGCCGTCCTCAAACGTTTCGGCGGCGTTGGCGGCCGCCCGGCGCTTGCCGGTCTCGATATCTTCAACCACTCGGTCGATCATCCCCCGGGTGAACTCCTTGGCCTCCTCGACGGTGTCGGCCACGTCGACCACCGAGCGTTCGATCGCCCAGACCGCATTGTGCAGCGACGCATGTGAGGGATTAGCGCGCCGTAGCGCGCCAGCGTTGCGCTGAAGGTCCTGTTCGAACTCCTCGACGGAGGCGTACTCTCGGCTGAGGAGCTCCGAGAGTGCCTGTGTTGCCTTGATAGCTATCAACGAGGAGCTGTGGCTCTGCATGCCTTGGATTTCCTCGACGGTTTCGTCGATCATACTCCCACCTTTTCGCGTCGGCTGAAATGTGTTCCGGGCGAGGAAGCCCTGACGAGTGTCCGATTATCAGAATTCACTGTTTACCGGGGAAGCTTTTTGAGACAGAGGTCCGTGCGATGGACAACCACAAGCAATGGCCCCAATGCCGACACCCCGACGGCCGTCCTGCAGTATCTGTGGAAACACCGTCGAGTGGAGTATGACCGAGGCCGTCCCAAATCCCGTGTGTCGGGTGTGCGACCGACGTGCTGAGACGGTCGACGGTCGGCTGGCCGAACGAGCCACCGAGCCGAACCCCGTTTTTGTCGACGGCCACCAGTGTTGGCGGCAGTATACAGTACCTACTGACAGACAGCCTAAGGGTGTCGAACACCTAACAGTTCGAGATGTGATCGGCTGCGACTCGGTTAGTGAGTGCCTACGGCGGCACACTGACGAAAATAGCGAGCCGATCAGTTGGTTCGCCCCTGGTCCGACAGGTGAGCCGGTCCAGATTCGGACGGTCGTAGAGTCGGTCGACTCGCTTGAGGCGTTTTTCCACCAGTTCGATAGCTCGACAGCGTTTCGAATCACCACAGAGAAAAAAACAATCGACGCCAACCTCCCGGTTGCGGGGCCTACCCGTCTGCCAGCTGCCGCTGTCGGCCTGACCACCCCGCCGACGTACGAACTCACAACTGTCGAGTCCTCACCCCGGCAAGTTCGCCTTTCGGTGCCGGAGATCCAGGTTGTCGAAGTGGCTGCCCGGAGTTCATTGCCCGGACTCGACGGTGGATCGCTCGACGACCGCGTCGACCGCTATTGGCAGCTTGCAGCGGTTGCGCCCGGTCTGTTGGAAGCCGACTGGCTGTGGCCACTGATCGATGCTGATGATACAACGGTGCGCTACGCCGCGATCCGGGCTGTCCAGTCAGTCGTTTCTGATCGACCTGAAGTCGGTTTGGCTGCCGTCGACCGCCTCGTCGAGCGGCTTGCCGACGACCGGCCGATCCGACTGTATGCCGTGCGGAGTCTGGCTACAGTTGCCGAGCGGTTTCCAGAGGCGGTCGTCGATATCACACCAGAGCTTATTGACGAACTCGATGTCGAGCAGTCGCTGATGAACGCCGCCGTTACTCAGTTTGTTTTGGCGGTTTCCGAACACGATCCAGCAGTTGCCCTCGATGCAACACCGGCAATCGCCTCGTTGCTATCGCCAACACCGACTCGGGCGCGTCGACAGGCGCTTTCGGTGCTGTGTGTCATCGCCGAGCACTTTCCCGAAGAGGTTCGACCGCTCGTACCGACGCTCTGTTCGCTCCTCGAGGCTGACGACGACCCGTATCGGATCAGCTGTACGGCCGCGCTCGGCCACGTCACCTCGGCGTACCCAGATGCGGCCACGCCGGTCGTCCCGACTTTGTTGGATCAGTTGACCGCCTCGGATCCCGAGCTTCGAGGCAACTCCGTCGGTGTGCTCGGCGATATCGCCCAGGAGTTCCCGATGGACGTCGCACCGTACACCGAAGAGATCGCGCCCTTGCTCGACGATTCGGATCCGACCGTTCGTTCGAACACGACAGGCACGCTGGCGCGGATAGCCGAAGCGTATCCCGAACGGATTTCGCCGTTCGTTCCCCGTATTGTCGAGCTTCTCGACGATAGCTGGACGCGCAGCCGGGTGCACGCCTGCTGGGTGTTGGGCCACTGCGAGGCCAGCGAAGCCAGAGAGTCGCTGACCAGACACCGTCGCGAGGACTCCAGCGAGGCGGTCCGATCGCGAGCGGCGTGGGCGCTCGAACGGATCGACTGACGGGCCACCGAAACCCTAACGCGCTCGGTCACCTACCACTTGTATGGGAATTCCGGTTACCTACTACTGCCCGCACTGTGAGGCGCTCGTCGAACTCGAACGCGACGGCTCTCTCGCCGACAAGGCGGTGACGCCGTTTCCGTTCGAGGGGTGGACGTACGTCTCGCCAGACGAGCCGTTCGAAAACCGCGAGAACGTCGACGGCGTCGCTTTCGTCTGCGGCGAGGACGGCACCCTCGTCGACGATACCGAAGGCTGTGGCGAGTCGTTCTATCTGAGCTTCGTCAAATTCGAACACGGAAAGGAACTCGACCCCAGACGGCCGAGCGAACGAGTCGACCTTGCTGGTGAGGGGCCAGCCTCGCCGCAGCATCCCCGTGGGCCAAGCGGGCCGAACGGCCCCGGCGGCTTCTGGTAGGGGTTCGCGTCTCTGGCAATTAGGGTGAGACCGGAGCCGGCGTTTGTGTCGTGTCTCCGGTGTCGGTGTCGACGCCGTAGATCGCTTCGAGTTGATCGACCGTCCGTTCGACCGAAAAGTGCTCGACCGCGCTTCGGGTGTCCCGGTCGATACTGAGACAGTCTGCTATCGCGCACTGCATATCCTCGATATCACGATACGCAAAGCGTGCGCCGTTCTGGTCGCCGATCGTCTGGTCGAACGGCTGGACGTCCGTGGCCGCGACCGGCGTGCCGCAGGCGTTGGCCTCCAGGGTCGACAAACCGAGCGTATCACACGTCGAGGCGGTGACGAACACGTCGAGCGAGGAGTAAAACTGCGGAAGCATCTCTCGCGGCATGAAGTCCCGGAACTCGACGTTCTCGGGCGCGCGCCGTTCGAGGCTCGCTCTGGCTGGCCCCTCGCCGACCAGCACGTAGCGGTACGCCGGGGTTTCGGCGGCGAGTCGGAGGATCTCGTCGACGTTTTTCTTGATCGTCATGCGGCCACTGTAACCGATCACGGTCTCGTCGGGGTCGAACAGCCGGTCGTCGTGTGGTTTGAACAGTTCCATCTCGATACCGACCGGCAGCGCTCGCGGCTCGACATCCCGCCTGATGCGCGAGGTAGAGGCCGTCACGCAGTCGAATGACTGGAGGAACCGGTTCTCGTAGCGGACGTACAGCTGGCCGATTCGCTGCGAGAGGAAGTCGAACTTGAACGCCCGGATCAGGTAGTCCTCGATGGGAGTGTGATGCGTGTAGACGGATTTTGCGCCGTACTTGACGGCATAGCGCCGACCCATGAGTCCCGTCGACGCCGGACCGTGACAGTGGACCACATCGAGCGCCGGTAGTTGTGAGAGCCGTCGATAGGTCGGAAACCGGTACTGCTTATAAAAGGGGTTGGGCAGCGAGCGCACCGGAATCTCGTGTGGCCCTGGCTCGTGGCTGCTGTCGGGGTAGATGACGTACACGTCGTGGCCGCGCGCTTCGAGCCGCTCGCGCCAGGCCTTGATCGTGTAGGTCACCCCGTCGATCCCCGGGAAGTAGCTGTCAGTGAAAAACCCGATGTTCATTCAGATGTCCTACCCATTGTCGACGTCGGTTTTACATCTGCCGAGATACGTTCGACGACCATCGCTGGCTAGCTGTCGTCCAAGACGGCGTCGACGAACGCCTGCGCGCCGTTTTCGTAGCTTGGTTGCTCGTCGCTTCGACAGTAGTACTCGGCGGCGTTGACCGCTTGGGTCACCGAGGTGACTTTCGAAACCCCCTCGATATCCAGGGCCTCGGCCCGGTCGGCGAGCGCCTTCTGGAACGGCAAGAAAGGATAGATAACGCATGGCGTGCCCGCGACGACCGTGTCGGCAATCGAGGAGAACCCCGTACAGATCACGACGTTGGCGGCGGCCGTGTAGGGCGTCATCGCCGGTTTCGTCTCCCAGTCGTCGTCGCCGACCGTTCGGACATCGTAGCCCTCGGCTTCGAGTTGCTCGCGTATCTCCGCGAAGTTCTCGCCGTGGGTTCCCGGATTCAACAGCACGTCGTAGGGCTCGACTTCGTTTTCGCTATCCGGGTCGCCCTCCTGGGCGAGCGGGCCCACGCGAGTGATTCCCTCGGGGTCGGGTTCGTCGGCCCACAGCGAGGTGACGATGATGCCCTCGGCAAAGCGAAGCGAGACCTCGTTGTAGAGTGTGAGTGGCGTTCCCCACACCGGACCGAACAGGTCGGTCGTGAGGTGGTCGATCCGGTAGAAATCGAGCCCCCGACGTGCGGCTGCAATCGCCGCAAAGATGTCGTCGGTCACGAGCAGATCCGGGTCGACTTCGCGAAGCCACTGGTCGACCTCCCGGTACCGTCGAACCGACGAAGGGATGAGATCGAACAGGGTGTGCCGGGCGAACGCCAGCGGTGTCGAGCCGGCGACTGAGACTTTCGTGAACTCGGGCTGGTCGAAGCCGTTCATGTCGACGAACGGCTCGCCCTGGCCGCCGCCGCCGATCGCCACCTCGATGCCGCGGGATTCGAACTCCTTGGCGACCGGGATGCTTCTGGCCGCGTGGCCGGCTCCGTCACACCAGTAGACGATCGCTACCGTTTCAATCATGGACAGTTCTTGACGTTCTGTTCAGTTGCATGGATATAAACAAACCGTGATCACCCGGTGGCTGCGATGTAGATCAGAGTTACTAACTTGGGGGCGGTTCTGCAAGCGCGTATGAACGACTCTGTTTCGGGCCAACGGAACGTCCTGTTTCTCGTGTTGGACTCGCTACGAACGGACAGAGTATCCGCCTACAACGACGAGGTCGACTTCACCGAGAACATCCAGGCGATCGCCAACTCGTCGGTCGTCTTCGAGAACGCGGTGACACAGGCACCGTGGACGCTGCCCTCACACGCCTCGATGTTCACCGGCGAGTACCCGTGGGAGCACGGAACGACGCATGCGCGGAGCTACGCCCCGGCCGACCAGTCGACGTTCGTCTCACGGTTCGTCGACGCGGGCTACCGGACCGGCGCGATCACCTCGAACATCTGGATCACACCCCACAAGGGAATGACCACGGATTTCCAGTACGTCGAGAACTTCCTCGGCTCGGCCGACAACTCGGTCAGCCAGCGGATCTCGAAGCTCGTGACAAAAGTGTACGACAGCTTCGGGACGCTCACCAAACGCGTACTCGGCCGACAGCTCGACCGCGCGTTCCGGCTGTTCGGCGTCGACGATTCGTGTAAATCCGAAGAGACGGTCGCAGCTACCGAAGCATATCTCGACGCCCACGACCCCGACGAGCGCTTCTTTTTATATGTGAACCTGATGGAGCCCCACGAGCCGTATCATCCGCCGCGCGAGTACGTCGAGAAACACGGGGTGACCGACGAGTCGGTCATTCCCCACAGGCAGAAAGACCTGTTCACCAAGGATAATATCGACTTCGACGAACTCGCCAAGATGTACGACGCCTCGGTCGACTACACCGACGATCTGGTCGGCCGGATCACTGCCGCGCTCGAACACAATGGGCTCGACGACGACACCGTGGTGGTGCTGCTGTCGGACCACGGCCAGGCGCTCGGCGAGAACGACGGTCTCTTCGGCCACCAGTTTACGGTGATCGAGTCGGTGATCAATCCGGTACTGCTGGTCGACCACCCCGATATCGCCGCGGGCCGCGAGTCCCGGCCGTTCGAACTTCGTCGGCTCGCCGAGTTGGTTCCGTTCTACGCGGGCATCGAGTCGGATCGCCCGGACGTGTTTTCGGAGACTGTCAGGGGTGGCTACGAGTTCCCCGAGAACTTCACCGGCTACATTCCGAAAGCCGAGTGGGACGACTACTACAGACAGAAGAGATACGTCAAGCGCGACGGAACGAAAGTCGTTAAATCCACTGACCAACACGGGGAGGTAGCGTACGAGGCGTACGATCTCGAAACCGGCTCGAAGATCGAGGTTCCGGCCGATCTCCGCCGAGCGGTCGACGCGATCGGCGAGGCCGACGTCGGCGATGGAGTCGACGAGAACGCCAAGGGTGGCCCCGACGAGAACGATGAGATACACCAGCGACTCGAAGCGTTAGGATACAAATAACGAATGAAACTCTCGATCCGCGACGGCTGGCAGAACCGCGAGTGGCTCTGGTACGGAGTCGCTGGACTTCTTTTCGCGGTGCTGCTCTACTTCGCTGATCTCGATTCGATCGTGACCGCGATCCAAACGGTCGACCCCGCGCTGTTCGGCGCAGCCGTGGTGATCGGGTTTTCCTCGCTGCTCGTCTGGGCGTGGGTCTGGCACCGGTTTTTCGGTCAGCTATCGATCCGATCGACGCCCTCGCGGACCGTTCGGATGTTCCTGACGGGCCATTTCCTCAACTCGATCACTCCGCTCGGCCAGTTCGGCGGCGAGCCCGTGATGGCCTACATCATCTCCGAGACAACTGGGAGTGACTACGAACCCTCGCTGGCAAGCGTGGTGTCGTCCGACATTATCAATGCACTTCCGTTTTTTACCTTCTCGCTCGGTGGGATCGTTTACGTTGCACTGTTCGGCACGCTCGACGGCTTTCTGATCGAGGTGGGCCTGATTGCAGGGATCATTCTCGTGCTGGGCGGGGCGATTGCCTACCTGTTGTGGTCGACCAACGGCGCAGTCGGCCACACGATAACCGCAATCATCGACCGACTCGACGGCGTGACCGATAGGGCCGACGGCGTCTTTCGGTCGCTCAAAGAGAGCGTCCACCAGGTCGAATCGGCCTTCGAGGAGGCCGGAAGCGATCGGCGGTTCCTACTCGAAACGGCGACCATTTCGCATCTGGCGATCGTCGCCCAGATCGTCTCGCTGTACGCGGTGTTTCTCTCGATGGGAATCGAGACGCGGTTCGTCCCCATCTACTTCATCGTCACCCTGTCGACGATCGCCACGCTGTCACCGACGCCCGGCGGCTCGGGCACCTACGAGGCTGCCTTTTCGGGGCTGATGACCGCCTTTTATTCGGTCGAACTGGCGACCGCGCTGACCGCCGCGGTGCTGTTTCGACTCACCACCTACTGGCCGGGGCTCGTTGTGGGCTACCTCTCGCTGTTGACGCTCAAGCGCCGGTCGGGATCGACCGACCAGGCCGACGGCGTCAAGCAGGCAGACCAGGTCGACAATCGCGAATAGTGGGCGAATACTGTCGTCGAGACCACCTCAGCCTTTGATGTTGCAGACCGGGAACGTTCGGGCAACTGCATCCCCAATGCCGAGTTCCTCGGAGACGCGGACGACCTCGTCGACGTCCTTGTAGACGCCTGGTGCTTCCTCGGCGATCGTCGCACCGCTTTGGGCTTTGACGTAGATCTGCTGTTGATCCTGTAGTTCGTCCTGTACCGTTTCACCCCAGTAGTCCTTTTTCGCTTGCGTGCGGCTCATCACGCGACCCGCGCCGTGGGCCGTCGAGCCGAACGTCTGACCCATTGACTGCTCGCCGCCGCGGAGAACGTAGCTCCCCGTGCCCATACTTCCCGGAATAATGACCGGCTGGCCCACGTCGCGGTAGGCCCGCGGGACCTCCGCTCTACCGGCCGGGAACGCCCGAGTCGCGCCCTTGCGGTGGACGTACAGTTCGCGGGTCTCGCCGTCGACGTCGTGGGGCTCCTTTTTGGCGATGTTATGGGCCACGTCGTACAGCAGTTCCATCTCCATGGCTTCCCAGTCACGACCGAACACACGCTCGAAGACCTTGCGCGTCTGGTGGGTGATCAGCTGGCGGTTGACCCACGCGAAGTTGATTGCGGCACCCATCGCGCCGTAGTACTCCGCCGCGAGCTGGCTCCGAGCGGGCGCAGCCGCGAGATCCTTGTCCGGCAGCGATTCCAGCAGGTCGCCGTGTCGCTGTTCGATTTTTCGAACGTAGTCAGAACAGACCTGATGGCCCAACCCCCTGCTGCCGCAGTGGATCAAGACGACGATCTGGTTGGGTTGAAGGCCGTAGGCCTCGGCCACGTCGTCTTTATATATGTCAGTCACACGCTGGACTTCCAGAAAGTGGTTACCCGACCCTAGACTGCCAAGCTGGTTTCTACCCCGATTCTTGGCCTTCTCGGAAACGTAGTCGGCGTTGGCGTTCGGTCTGCGTCCTTCGTCCTCGCAGTGAAGCCGGTCGTCTTCGGTGGCGTATCCCGCCTCGATCGCCCAATCGAGACCGCGTTCGAGGACTTGGTCGACGGTTTCGATGTCGGTCTGGACGACGCCACCGCCGCCGAGCCCCGAGGGAACGTTTTCGAAAAGCGAGTCGACGAGTTCCTCCTCGCGTCCGTGCAGCTCCTCGTAGGTGAGGTTCGTCCGGATCATGCGAACGCCGCAGTTGATGTCGAACCCCACCGCACCGGGCGAGATACAGCCGGTTTCGGCGTCGATCGCGCCCACACCACCGACCGGAAAGCCGTAGCCCTGGTGGCCGTCGGGCATACAGAGGGCGTACTTCGTCATTCCCGGCAGTTGGGTGGCGTTTTTGAGCTGTTGGAGGGTCTTGTCGTCACCGATCTGTTCAAGAAGGCTCTCGCTCGCGAGCACACGCGCGGGCACGCGCATTGCACCCGATTTGGGTATCTCCCAGACGTGTTCGCGGATTCGTTCCAGTGTAATCCCCTGGAACTCACGTGTCGTGGTCATAGGCCTATATCCACGGTACGGGTGAAAGAGGATTGCGTCCCGCTCGTGACGGTGGGTCGACCGGAAACTGTCGACGATGGTGATAGCAACGTCGACGGCGATGACTCGTTACTCAGTCGTCGGTCGGCGTTTCCTCGACGCGTTCGCGCTCAGTGCCACCGACAGCCTGTCGTTTGGCGACCGTCGCGGCAGTTCGCACGCGCTCTTCGAGCCAGGCGTCGACCGAGTACGGACCGGCACCCGTAATCAGGAGCGCCGAGACGAGGCCGAACAGCGAGATGTGGGCGACCACAGGATCGTCAGGTAGGCCGAACAGCGTGGTCGTAAACAGGACGAACGCGACCAGCGAGAACCCGCGCGTGAACGCCCCGAGGATGAGCATCACGCCGACGAGCGCTTCAGTGAGCCCCGCGCCGATCACCCACAGCGCGGGGTCGACCGGGACGACTGCAGTGAGGTCGTATTTGTCGACGACCGCCAGCGCGTCACCTGGGCGCATCAGCTTCTGGGTAATACCGAGGTAAATAAACACGACCCCGATCCCGGCTCGGAGGATCACTGGAGCCAGTTGCTTGTACGGTTTGATCCGCTCAGCGAAGGGAACTGACACCCGGCGGTAGAAGGGGTCGATCCGCGAGTAGAACGTCTTGTCGTCGTCGGCTATCCGGGAGATGACGGCGTCGGCGCTGGGTCGACCGCCGCCGACGAGCGCGACCGCCAGCAGGCCGGGAACGTACTCGAACGCCAAAAGTAACGAAGGGTACGACGGCAGCGCGACCAGATAGACGAACAGCGCCCACACCGCGGTGACGCGCGTCGCGAGGCCGAACAGCAGGAAAAAGCCGACGGAGATGCCGAACAGCCGCAGGGCAGTGGGATACGGTAGCGTCACCGAAGGGCTAAACAGGTAGCCTTCGAAACCCGCGGCGATCAGCGGCATCCCCATCGACAGCCGAAGCAGCCAGCCCAGCAGATCTCGGTAGTCGTTCATCGCCGCCCGGAACGCCGCGATGTCGGCCGGAAACGGCCGGAGATACAGGTAGGCTGCCAGACCAGCGACGGTCATGAGAAAGCCGCCGACCAGCGTCGCAAAGATGATCGGAGTGGTGAACGCCCCGACGAGGAAGTCGACGATCGCGATCGGATCGCCACCCGGCGTGACGTACTCCACGTGTGCGCTCGCCGAGCCGACAAAGGCGACGAGTACTCCCGCGATGGCCGCACAGAGCCCGAGTAACCGACGGTTGATGCGCATACTAACACGTAGGTGCTTGATGTTTCTAACTGCAGCGATTTTCTCAGTTTATTTATAATTATGGTTCGTTAGTATATGCGTTTGAACGGTGGACGTTGCTCGGTCGACAGGCCGCTAGACGTCGAAGACGACGTAGCCGTACCAGCGATCATCGCGCCGGTCGACAACCATCTCCGAGTAGGTGACTGCCTTGATCTCACGGGCCGAAATCTCGTCGAGTGGGACGCCGCGCGCGCTGGCGGTGAGCGACCATTCGCCCTCTTTTTCTGTTGGCTTGTGAACGGTCACTTCGTTGTCGACCGGCAGAACCAATCGGACGTCACGCTCGTAGATGAGTTGGTCGAGATACTCATACAGCAGCGCTTCACGGCTTTCGGCGCGCGAGACGATCTCGAAGCGGTCGCCACCCTCGTCGGGAATCGACTCACACATCGCGGCGGCCAACCCGTCGGCGACCGATGCAAACAGCTCACCGAGCCCAGCTGCGGTCGCTTCGACGGCGATATCGGCGGTGTGCTCCCGGAGCCTGAAGCTCATTGCTGATCATTGGGCCGCCGTCGACATGATCGCTTCGGCTCCGGTTGCAGTCGACCGCTGGCCTTGGTGACTTACAGCGCCCGCCACCCCGGTGGAGTTAATATGGTTGTAGGCCGTATAACCGGCATACCAGTGAGCGCCACGGTCGAAAAGCGAGTCGACGAGGCCGGTCAGACCGACTACGTCGACGCCGCGTGGCAGTTGAAAGAACACATCCACCGGACAGAAGGTGTCCTCAAACAGCGACGCGGCTTTTTCATCGATGCCTACCGCCGGTCGACCACGCACCTGTTTTTCGAGGACAACGACCTCGTCGCGTTCGCGTCGGTTCGTCGTGACGGCTACATTCTCTTTTTGGCGGTCAGGCCCGACGCCCGCGGCCGCGGCTACGGCCAGCGACTCATCGCCGAGATCGCCGCCGACTACCAAACCGTGACCTGTCACGCCAGAACCACCAACGAGGAGGCGCTCGGATTCTACGAACACCTCGGCTTTCGCGTCTGTCGACATATAGACAACTACTATGAAGACAATGGCAACGCCTACTACCTGAAATTGGGCGAAAACAGCAGCTTTCGCGAACGGTTCTCCGAGTTTTTCGGTCGGTGAGCGCCTCCGTGTGAGCGGTTGCCGTGGCAGTCGCGGAACGCACGTTTTATAAGTAGACCGCAAGTATTCGAACCCACGACTATGCCGAGTTCCAATGGGCCCATGAAGGGGACGCGAGGAAAGCTATCCAACCACCCGCGAAAACGTGGCACGTCGCCACCACAGCGGGCCATCCAAGAGTTCGAGGCGGGCCAGAAGGTCCACCTCACGCTCGACCCGAGTATTCGTGAAGGCCGCTTCCACCCGCGATTCAACGGACTGACCGGTGAAGTTACCGGCAAGCAGGGTGCAGCCTTTACCGTCTCGATCAACGACGGCGGCAAGGAAAAGACGGTCATCGCTCGCGCCGCCCACCTTCGCGCTCAGCAGTAATGACGATCTTCAAGGAGAAAGTCGACGAGGAGTACATCACGATCTCGGAGGTCAAACCGCTCCTCAGCGAGGTCGAAGCCGAGCGCGCAGCCGACGAGGACCGCGAGCTTCGCTACGAGCTCGCGCGAGCGATCGAACACGTCAACCGCTATGCGGTGTTGGAGCCAGCCGAGGCCCGCGAACTCGTCGAGAAACTCACCGAACTTGAGAAGGTCAACGAGAAAACAGCCCACAAGATCGTCGACATCCTCCCGCAGGACCGAACCGAACTGCGGTCGATCTACGCCAAAGAGCGCTTCGCGCTCGACGGCGACGAACTCGACGAGATCCTGAACCTCGTCGCCCAGTACGTCTAACTACGGGTCTGTTCGGTCTGCGTTCGCTGGTTTCGGTCGACGACGGGCGATTTTTAAGTAGCTCGTTCTCGTAGCGTTGGGTATGTCTTCCCCCGAGAACGGAAACGGTGATGGCGAGTCGACGACACATGCCGTTGTTCTCGACTACTTCCCCCACGGCCGGTCGAACGACAACCGCCCCCAGTACCAAAAAGAGCCGCTCGCCTACGCGCTCACTGAGGACAGCTTCGATCTTCTCGAGCTCACGTTGACCGACGAGGCCGACATCAACATCGTCGACCGGGTGGCGGTCGATCCGGCCGACGAGACCGAGATTGCTTCGGTTCGATCGGTCGACTTCGACGAGCTGTCGAGTTCTGCGGTCGCCGAACTGGAGTACGCCATCGATGCGATTATCGACGACAACGAAGAACGCTTCGTCGACTTCTACAACGAGGCCCAGCCGATCACGCTCCGACTCCACCAGCTAAACCTGTTGCCTGGAATCGGCAAGAAGCTCCGCAACAAGATCCTCGACGAACGAAAACGCGGGCCGTTCGAGAGTTTCGAGGAGCTCTCCGAGCGCGTCGGCGGCCTTCACCGACCAAAAGAGGTGTTGGCAGAGCGGGTGCTCGAAGAGCTCCGGGACGACGATTTGAAGTACAAGATCTTCGTTCGCCCAGAGTAACGAGCGCGCCGCCGGGTTCAACGACGAGTTTCGAACCGCGGTTGACTAGGTTGTTTGGCGCTCCACCGTGTGGAGGTCTCGTTCGTGGTAGATTTTGTGGAGGTCTCGTTCGTGGTGGAGGCGTTCCACCGGAACCACCAAGAAGCGAGATGTTTACGCCGCCAGGGTCGAAAGCCCCTGCAATGACCCTCTCGGACCGATCAGACGCTGGCAGCCGCGATCCGGACGCCCTCATCCGCCGGGCTGGCGAGCGCGGTAACCCGGATTTCGACCAACATTTTCTGGTCGACGACCGCGTCGTCGACCGAATCCCTGGCTTTCTCCCCGCGGACTGTGACACCTCCAACATCCTCGAAATCGGCGGCGGACCGGGCGTGCTCACTGATCGCCTGCTCGCAGTTGCCGACCACGTCACCGTCATCGAGCGTGATCCGACGTTTGCAGCCCACCTCCGCGAGGAGTTCGTCGACGCCGTCGAAGATGGCCAACTCACGGTGATCGAGGGCGATGCGCTAGAGGTCGACCTGCCCGACGTTTCGGCCTGCGTCTCGAATCTCCCCTACAGCGCCTCCAGCGAGATCGCCTTTCGGCTGCTCCCGCTCGGCAAGCCACTGATCTTGATGTTTCAAAAAGAGTTCGCCGACCGGATGGTCGCCGAGAGCGGAACCGACGACTACGGTCGACTCTCGGTGAGCACCCAACATTTCGCCGAGGCCGAGGTCGTCGAGTACGTCCCGAATACCGCGTTCGATCCCCAGCCAGCCGTCCAAAGTGCGGTGGTTCGCTTGCTGCCGCGAGCGCCCGACTACGAGGTCGACGACGAGACGTTTTTCCTTGATTTCGTGAAAGCCCTCTTTACGCAGCGTCGCAAGACGATCCGAAACGCGATTCGAAACACCGCTCACATCTCGGGGCTCGACGACCCCGAGGCGGTCGTCGAGAAAGCCGACGAGGAGTTGCTACGTCGACGAGCGGGCAACGTCGCGCCCGCCGAGTTCGCCGCGCTTGCGTCGGTGGCCGCAGCGCACGGAGTTGCGGAGCCTGACAGGACTGCGGAGTAAGTAATGGGTGCGAAAATCGTCGTTGGGACGGGAAGCTGGCTGCTTGGTAACGCCGAGCAACTGCTCATTACTATCGGCGTTCTCGGCGGCCTGATCGTCGCCAAACAGCTCGTTAATCGCTGGCGTAACAACCGCGAGGTCAGTTCACGGTTTGCACTGTTTGTTTCGGGAATCGTCGCGCTGTTGATCACCGGTGGACTCTTTTCGCTTATCGTTGTCTGGGAGCTCACCGAACCGCTGTACAGCGCCTACAACGGTCTCGATCTCTCCCGGCAGGTCACCAACATCGTGCTTTCGTTCGCGATTCTCGGCGGGGCCTACGCGCTGTCGGATTTCGTCGGCCACGTAATCAAAGATCTCGCCAGAGAGCAAGAGGCGATCAGCGAACACGAACGCGAGATCCTCCACCGACTCATGCAGGTGTCGATCTACACCCTCGCGCTGTTGGTCGTCATCGGCCTGTTTACCGACAACATCGGTAGCCTGCTGGTTGGCGCTGGCTTTCTCGGTATCGTCGTCGGGATGGCCGCCCGTCAGACGCTCGGCGCGGTGCTTGCGGGGTTCGTTATCATGTTCTCGAAACCATTCGAGGTCGGCGACTGGGTCATCATCGGCGACAACGAGGGCACAGTCACGGAGATCACGATCGCAAACACACGGATTCTGTCGTTCGACGGCGAGTACGTGATGGTGCCGAACGATCTGGTCACCAGCACCTCGGTAATAAACCGGACGCGACGGGGTCGACTCCGGATCGAAGTCGACGTCGGCGTCGACTACCGAACCGACCCAGACCATGCGAGCGAGGTAGCCACCGAGGCCATCTCGGAGGTCGACCGTGTCCTGGACGTGCCGAGCCCGCAAGTCGTCGGCAAGGAGTTCGGCGAGTCGTCGATCGTGCTGGGCGTCCGCGGCTGGATCGACAACCCAAGCGCCCGGCGACGATGGGCGGCCCGAACCGAGATGATGGCCGCGATCAGACAGGCGTTCGCCGACCACGAGATCAAGATCCCGTTCCCGCAGCGCGAGCTGTCGGGGCGTGCCGAAACCGGGGGCCTCCGGATTGCAGATGGAGACGCGTCGACGTCAGCCGGTCGGAGTCAAGATGGTGAGTCGAGCCCGACTGGTAACGGCCAGTCGACGAAACCGACTCCGGTCGAATCAAGCGAGCCACGCGAGAGGGGTGACAATGACTGATTCCGAGGACGACCAGCCGGTCGACGAAGATAGCGATACCCAGGTGTCCGACTCCCGCTCGCAGTTGGCCGAGCGTCGCGGCCTTGAACCCGACGTGTATCAGCCCGCCGAGGATTCGGGGCTGTTGGCCGAGGCGGCGATCGATTCGCTGGTCGACCCGGAACTCGTGCTCGAAGTCGGCACCGGCTCCGGATGGGTTGCCCAACAGGTCGCGGCCCAGACCGGCAGTCGAGTGATCGGGAGCGATCTCAACCCACACGCCTGTCGACAGGCTCATGAACGTGGGGTCGAAGCCGTCCAAGCCGATCTCCTTTCTGGCTTTACCGATGGGGTGTTCGATGCCGTCCTGTTCAACCCGCCGTACCTGCCGACCGACCCCGAAAACGAGTGGGACGACTGGATGGAACACGCGCTGTCGGGTGGCGAAAACGGCCGTCGACTCATCGTTCCCTTTTTAAATACTGTAGGGCGCGTGTTGGCTCCCGACGGCGAGGTGTATCTGCTGGTGAGCAGTCTTACCGGGTACGATATCGTCGTCGAGTTGGCCGAGAACGCAGGCTTCTCGGTCGACGAAGTTGCCCAAGAATCCTACCCGTTCGAGGTACTGTCGATACTCAAACTCACGTTGTAGCTCGATAATAACTATTAAGCATATTTTACATTAGTAAATATTAAGCGGCGTCATCACTAATTCGGCTGTATATGACCGAACGAGTTGCGACGACACCGGGGCTGTTCCCGCTTCCCGATCCAGCGAAACAACAGCTCTCGGACCTCAAGGGCCACCAGAAACACGATCTGATCTCGGGTTCTGAGAGCCAGCAGATCGCAGGGGCCTACGAAACGTATCGAAGCGAAGTCATCGGCGAACAGCAATCAACCGGGCTCGACCGCATCGTCGAAGGCCAGTTGCGGTGGGACGACATGCTGGCCCACCCGCTGACGACCCACGAGAACGTCAATCCCGATGGGATCGTCCGCTACTACGACAACAACAACTTCTACCGCGACCCAGTCGTCGAGGGAGAGCTGACGTTCTCGGGTGACGTCGCTACTGAGCTTACGGCCGCAGTCGACTACCTTGGCGAGGGTGACGCCCTACAGGCGGTCCTCCCCGGCCCGTACTCGCTGTTCGACCTCGCGACCGACGACCACTACGGCGACGACGGCGAGTTTTTCGAGGCTATTGCCGACTTCCTCGCCAGCGAAGTCGAGGCGTTCCCGGACCACGAAACGCTGTTCCTGCTCGAACCGTCGTTAGTCGAGAACGCGCCGAACGAGGACCTCCAGAATCAGCTCGCCGAGGCCGTCGACACCGTCGCCGACGAGACTGACGCCGACGTCGTCGTCCACACCTACTTCGGTGCGCTCGACGAGAAGACCTACGCCCACCTGATGGACGCCGATGTCGAGGCCCTCGGCTTCGATCTCGTTGCGGGCGACCGCGACCAGACGCTCTCGAACATCAACGAGTTCGGCACGAAGAACGCCGCCGCACTCGGCATTGCGGATGGCCAAAACACCCTCGTGGAGTCGGCCGAAACGCTCGAAAAGCGCGTCGACTGGTTCGAAGAGCAGATTCCGGTCCAGGAGTTCGACCGACTCTACTTGACGACCAACACCGAACCGTTCTATCTACCCGTGAACAAACACCGCGAAAAACTCGCCGCCATCGCTGCAGCAGCCGTTGACAAGGAGGTAACCGCATGAGCCGACCAGCCGACAACCGCGAACAGTTCCGCCCCGACGACCACCCGACCGACCACTTCCTGCTGACGACCGTCGTCGGCTCGTACCCCAAGCCCAAGTGGCTCAACCGCGCCGACGAACTCGTCGACGACGCGGATTCGAAGTTCAGCGTCGAGGATCTTAAAGAGGCCCACGATGACGCTGCTCGCGTGATTACCCACGAACACGAGCGTGCCCAACTCGACACCGTGGTCGACGGCGAGGTCAGACGAAACGAGATGGTCGAGTTCTTCGCCGACCGAATCGACGGCTACGAGTTCAATGGCCCGGTCAAGGTCTGGGGCCACAACTACTTCGACAAGCCCTCGGTTTCGGCCCCGGTGAGCTACGACGAACCGTGGCTCGTCGAGGAGTTCGAGTTCACCAACGAGGTCGCCAGCAAGCCGGTCAAAGTGCCGATTACGGGCCCCTACACCCTTGGCAACTGGGCATTCAACGAGGCTTACGACACCGAAGAAGAACTCGTCTACGACCTCGCAGATCTCGTGAATATCGAGATCGAGCGACTCGTCGAGGCCGGAGCCAAATACATCCAGATCGACGAGCCCGCGCTCGCGACCACGCCGGATGACCACGCCATCGTTGGCGAGGCGCTCGACCGCATCGTCAGCGGGATTCCCGAAGACGTGCGGATCGGACTCCACGTCTGTTACGGCGACTACTCACGGATCTACCCCGAACTCAACGATTACCCGATCGATGAGTTCGATCTGGAACTCTGCAACGGCGGCTACGAACAGATCGATGTCTTCACCGAGCCCGACTTCGTGCCTGATCTCGCGCTTGGGGTTGTCGACGTTCACACTGCCGAAATCGAGACAGTCGACGAGATCAAAGAAAACATCAAACAGGGCCTCAAGGTCGTTCCGCCGGAGCGACTCACCATCAGCCCCGACTGTGGCGTCAAACTCCTGCCCCGAGAGATCGCCTACGGCAAGATGGCAAACATGGTGAAAGCTACCCGCGAAATCGAAGCCGAACTCGACGCTGGCGAGATCGATCTCGATGAGCCGATCCCGCTGGCTGATTAGTTGAGTGGCTGACGAGTGGCTGGTGAGTAACTGTCTGGCTACCCTGCACAGCTTTTTTCAGCAGAATAGGGATCGTCCTATAGAACAACCGATAGATCGACCAGACGTATCGAAGAACGTGTCGACGAACGTCCGAGGGCCGTCGCGATGATGCTACGAGATCAGGACGTCTTTGACGACTTCTGGGTCTTCGAGCAGTTGGTGGTTGGTGTAGCTGCCTTCGGCGCTGCCGCCGCTGTGTCTGGACTGTTCGAGAATGTCGAGAAACGCGTGTTCTTTCAGGAGGTCACGCACGCGCCGGAGCGAGAGGCTGTCCGAACCCTCCTGTCGACAGATGTTTTCGTAGATCTCGTAGACGCGACTCGTTCGGAATCCGTCCTCGTCGGGCTCCGAGAGCGACAAAAGCGCGAGCGCCTGCAAGACGTACCGCGAGTGGGGCGTCGAGCCACGGATTAGCTCCCGGAAACGGTCGGTTTCGGCCCGCTGGCGGGCTTGGGTGACAAACTCCTCTTTGACCGTCGTTGAGCCGGTCGACTGGGCAATCTCGCCGGCGTATCGCAGCATGTCGATCGCCTTGCGCGCGTCCCCGTGCTCTCTTGCGGCGAGCGCCGCGGCCCGAGGGATCGTCGACGGTTCAAGCACGCCCTCATGGAACGCGTCGCTCCGGGCATTCATGATGTTCCGAAGCTGGTTGGCGTCGTACGGCGGGAAGACAAACTCCCGCTCGCAGAGGCTGGATTTGACGCGCTCGTCCATCCGGTCTTTGTACTGGATCTTGTTGCTGATTCCCACCACGCCGAGCTTGCAGTCGGTGATCTTGCCGGCCTCGCCCGCCCGCGAGAGCTGCATGAGAATGTCGTCGTCGCTGAGTTTGTCGATCTCGTCGAGGATGATCACGACAACGTCGAAACGCTGGTCGAGAATGCGCCACAGGCGCTTGTAGTACGTCGACGTGCTCAGGCCTTTATCGGGGACGTTGATCGCGGTCGATTCGACGTCGTTGACGCTCGCGGCGATCGTCTGGACCGCCTGGGTTTCGGTCGTATCCTGGGCGCAGTCGACGTAGGCGAACGTCGCGGTGACGCCTTCGTCGCCCGCCGTCTCGATGAGTCGGCGTGAGACGTACTTCGCGCAGAGCGATTTACCGGTGCCCGTTTTGCCGTAGATCAGTACGTTGCTCGGACTCTGGCCGAAAATGGCGGGGTTGACCGCGGTCGCGAGCTGCGAGATCTCGTTGTCGCGGCCGACGATACGCCCCTCGCCCGGGAGGTGGCTGATCTCTAACAGCTCCTTGTTAGCAAAGATAGGGTCCTCACGGGTAAATAGATCGTCGGCAGTCTCAGGCATACATGGAGACACCGGGTTTCCGGTGAAATGGGTTTCTTTTTCGCGGCGGAGACACACACCACGTTTCCGGTGAAACGGCGTTCGAAGGTGGGGGTCGACCTGAAACCGTGGTCGACGGTGGACGATCAGTCTGACCAGTCAGGGTCGGTCGGTGTGCAGAGAGTCGGCTTGAGAGTGGTAGACGCAAGAATAACGATCAGGCACAGCCCAACCACAATCTCCATATTTGTTATAAGATTGGACGGAAACTGCATCTGATTCTCATGACAGAGACCGTTGCTTCAATTCGAAGCTACTGAGCAACTAGTAATAATATGTTTGCGAGCAATTTAATGAACTGTTCTCAGGACTAGTATATAAAAGAACCTATGATAGTTGGATTAATGGTTAGAGGATTAAATTAATCTATTTATAAGTAAGCCGATTTTCCGGATGGATTTCTCACTCGCGATTGTGTTGTGGCCTGTTTCACCGGAAACGTGGTGTGTGACTCTCACCGTATCTAACTGCTGTTTTGACTCTCTGGACCGAGTACCGTCGACGGATTCTGGTCGATTGGCTATCACGATATTTCACCGGAAACGTGGTGTGGCTGTCAGGTGCCGGTACGTGATCGGTAGCTACGAATCAACCTTATCGACACTCATTCGTTTCACCGGAAACCCGGTGTGGGTTCGTTCGCTTAGGCACCACACGTTGGCTATTGGCGTACCAGGGTTCGGACGGTTTGCGGCTCGATAGAAACAGATCGTGAGTGAGGATGAAGTGTAATACTGACCAGACCTCGAATCTCCAGCCGAAATAGACTGCTACTATGCGATCAATCGAGTCTCAGTGCAGCGTCTCGCTCCACGAGCGGGTCCGCGTTTGCTTTCGGTAGCGTGACGACATCCTCGGATCGAAGCGTGTACTCGCGGCCGTCGACGCCGAATATCTCGCCGACGTCTCGCGTGATACGGAGCGTGGTTCGATCGTCGGTTTCCTCGGTTGTTGCTTCGCGTGACGAGGTCGACTCGGTCGCTTCGGGTTCACGAGCTATCGACTCCGATTGGGTCGACTCGGAAGGTACATCGGTTGTCCGTTCGGCGTTGGTAGTTTCTGCGACGGGATCGGGTTCTGACGAGAGTTCGTCAGCGTTCTGACCCGACGTTTGTTCGTTGTCAACCGTTGACCTGTTTTCGGCCGGCAAATCAGTGGTTATCGACTCGGCCGGTTCAGAATCAGACCTCATCGCGTCGGCGAGCAGACTGTCCGTCGACGAGCTATTCGTCGAAGTGTCTTGAGAGTCATCCTGCGAATTGCCCGGAGGAGTTTCCGGTGAGTCGACCGATGACGGCTTGACGCTGTCACGCGGCTCAGGAGATGGCGTCGTCGACGCAGCCGTCGACGTCTCGGCCGGGGAGTGGTTGCCCGAAAGCACGTCGAGCACGGACCGTTTGTTTTCGGTGATTCGGTCGACTAGGTCCTCGAACAGCGCGCGCTCCTCGCCGGTCATCCCCTCGTCGTCGACCGGCATCTCGGCGGCGGCGAAACTGGCGAGTTTGACTACCTTGCCGACGCGGCGTTCGTACACCGCTTCGGCGACCTCTTCGGCGGTTTCGAGCTCGTCGGAAAGCCGTCTGACCTCGTTGTCCGAAAAGGGATTGTCGACCTGTTCGGCGCGACGGTCACGGCTGGCCTGCAGATCCTGAATGTAGGCCGCAACGTCGCCATAAAACGAATCGCGCAGCTGCTGGAGGCTGTCCTTGCGGCGTTCTTTCGATTGGACCGTCCGAAGCTCGTCGAGATTCATTGTTTGTCCGCCTCGCCGCGCGCCATCAGAAAGACGCCGACGAACTCTGTTACTTCGTGCTCACCCGGCTCCAACTTAGTTATATCGCCGTCGAGTTCGACGCGACACGGCTCGTCGACCGTGATCTCGACCTCTCGACTCCGGAACGGCTCGGGAATCGCATCGCGAAGCGGATCAAAGCCGTCGAGCTCGTCGCGTGCGAGCGGTTTGACGACCAGCCCACTTCCACCGTGAAGGGTTTTCGGTAATCGGATGAGTCGGTGCGTATCGGTCGTTACCGGTTCGTCGATCGGCGCGGTTTCGGTCTCGATCACGCTGGCGATGAGTTCCTTCGTGAACTTTCGGATTCCGGGGCCACCAGCCTCCATATTCCCCGTTCGAATCGCATCCGGGTTTTTCTCCAGTGCAGTGAGGATCGTCTCGGCGCTTTTGTCGCCGATTCCGTCGATCTCTTTGAGTCGACTCGCTGCCTCGGTTTCGTCGAGCGATTGTAACTCCGCAGTGAGTTCGAGTAGCTGCTGATGGACTCTGCGGCCCCAGCCACCGGCTGTTTTCAACATGCGTTGGTTCGTCGGCCCCGGAGAGACCGTCCGAATCAGCCCATCCGTATCGAGATCGTTCGCGAGCACGTAGTCGACGATCTCCCGACGAGCGTCGCTGTCGAGGTCCTGAATCCCCTCGTCGCGGACGTGGACGTGGTAGCCACGACCACCTGAGAAGACGACCTCGACGTCCTCGAAGCCGAAGTCGTCTTCGACGAACGCCAGCAGCCGAAACAGGGCGTCCTTGCACGCCGCCAGCATCTCGGCGTACGTCGACTCGTCGGGGTCGATGCTGGGCAGGTGGTCGGCATCCAGATCGAAGACGAGATCAGCCCCGCGCCACCCTTTTTGTGCCATCGTGCTGGCGCTCGGGTCGGTGTAGCGGGCGGCCGAAAAGTAGGCGTGCCTCGGGGCAGTTCGAGCGAGAAAATCGTCAACGTCGCCGAGGTCCAACTGGGACTGGTGGCGAACCATCGTCGTGCCGGTGCCGGGCGTCCACGGGATGTGGCCCCACTCGCGCTCGTTTGCGGCCGGCGGCAACCGCACTGTCGACTGGCTGTAGTAGTCGCCAAATCGGTCGCTGAGGTACTCTCGGGTGCGGTCGTCCATTACGGTCGACCACCGGTTGCTGTGGACGGGCTAAAGTCGTTACCGTTCGGCTTTCGAGAGCGTCTGTCGACGTGATCGCTTGTGTTCATAATTAAAAGGATACGGCATACCAGATACATACCGGGTCGACTGGCTACCAAGAACCGATAGCCGGTAACCGACTGCCGAGAAAGCTGGCTGAACACTTACCCACCGAAGCGTGGAGTAGTTGAGATGTGGTCCACATGACCGTTGAAACCCTCCACGACAAGTTCGTGTACGAACTCCAGCAACTGTACTACATCGAGAGCGAACTGGTCGACATCCTCGACGAGATGGAACAGTCGACGACTGACGACGAGATCGCCACGGGCTTCCAGAAGCACCAACGCGAGACCGCCGAGCAGGCCCAGCGGCTCGAAGCTGTCTTCGAGGCCCTCGATGAACAACCCGAACCACGTCAGTGTTACGGCCTCGATGGGCTCATCGAAGACCGCCAGGAGTTCCTCGACAACGCGGCCGAAGACGAGGACCTGATCGACCTCTACAACGTCGGCGCGGGGATGAAAGTCGAGCGCCTCGAAATCACCGCCTACGAAGGTCTCCAGAACCACGCCGACCGCCTCGACCTCCCAAACGAGGTCACCGAACCGCTCGACGAGAACCTCGACGAGGAGAAATCGACGCTTAAAGAACTCAACGGAACCATGAGCGGCTCGACGATTCAACAGCTCTTCGGTCGACTGACCGGCTGAACGAAGGGTGCAACATTTTTTGAGCCGAGCCAACGGGTTCGAGCGTAAGACTAACCATCCACCGTGGGAATGAGTGTGTATGGATTGGCCACACGATCCCGATGGCGAACAGGGCAGCGAGGGCGGACGCCAGTACGGCCACGCAGTAATCGCAAAGAAAGTCGACGAAGAAGGCGACTTCCCGCTCGATAGCGAGGCGTTCGTTGCCGAGTTCGGTGATGACCCGATCCGGATCGACCACGAGACGGTCGTCTCGCTCCGCGAGATCTTCGAGCACGTCGAGGAGTCGGAGTTCAGCGATATCGTCGACATGCACCAGGCCGTCGGCCGGGCGATGCGCCGCGGTGGCTACTGGTTCTACGAGGGCGCAGACCAGTTCAGCCGAACCCGATAACTCGGGGACAGCGGCCCAACTACCCTGTTTCGATCGACTCATTATTAATGGTTCTGCATGGGGATTTTAGCCAGTTCGAACGAACAGGTAGCCATGCGCAATGGAATCACTGTCCGTGACGTGATGAACCGCGAGTTCGTCGGTGTCAGCGAGTCGGACACGCTCGCCGAAGCCGCCGAACTGATGGCAACCGAGCCAGCCGAGGCTGTCGTCGTGCTCCGGGGTGCCGAACCGATCGGAAGCCTGTCGACCGCGACGGCGATGGCGGCGATGCTCGAAGGCGATCCTAACGAGCGGGCGGTCGGCGAAGTGATGGAGCCCACGGTGTCGACCGTCGAGCCGACAGCGCCGTTGTCGGATGCCGCTAGACAGCTCGTCGAACGGGGGACAACGCACGTGCTGGTGGTCGACGATAACCAGGCAGTCGGTCTGCTCACCGAGCGCGACGTGCTAGCCGCGAGCGAACCCGGGGACGCTACAGGTCGACCGGCGACCGCCGAGGCCATGGTTACTGGTGAGCCAGAGATAGGCGAGGTGACCGGCGAACCGGCAGATGAACCCGTTTCGGAGGGCTCGCTCCAGAGCATCTGTGAGGTCTGTGGCTCGCTAACCCCTGAGCTGTCGACGGTCAACGGCCAACTCATCTGCCCGGACTGCCGCGCCTACTGATGGAGATCGAACGGCCAACGATCAACGATGTTCCAACGCTCGTCGACTACTGGGTCGAACTGGCGGCCGACCAGCGACAGTACGGCTCGCGACTCCTTACTGACCCAAACCGCAATGCGGTCAGAGACGCCATCGCCCGCCACGTCGTCACCAACGGCCTGCTGGTCGCCCGCCGAGAGAACTCATCGGACGAGATAGTTGGCTTTGTGATGTACCACATCGAGGATGGACGCTACCAACAGGACCGGACGACCGGCGTCATCGTCAACCTCTATGTCAGACCCGACACGAGAAACGAACGAATCGGGAGTGCGCTGCTCAAAGCCGCCGAGGCCAATCTCGCCGGCGAGGGTGTCGACACGGTTCGGTTAGAAGTGCTCGCGTCCAACGACGCCGCCCGGCGGTTTTACGACCGCCACGGCTACCGGGATCACCGGATCGAACTGGCAAAGTCGATTCAAAACGATACACACTCAAAGGGGGGCCCGTAATCGTTGGATGCGTGCTAGGAGAGCATGGGGGGTTCATGCACTCGACTTGTAATCGAGACTTCCGGGGTTCAAATCCCCGTCCTAGCTTCTGATTCTACGGCGAGTTCGACGGCGCGTTGACCGCTTGGACGTGTCGACGCCGAATGATTCCGACGTTGTTCGCAACGTTTTCGGTGAGCGTCCTGAAGGCGTCGGCCGTTTCGCCCTCGTCGAGAACGACCGGCTCGCCGCCGTCGCCACCGGCCCGGACGGCCGGATCGAGCGGGATCGACCCTAAAAACGGAAGCTGTTCGTCCTCGGCGAACTCCTCGCCACCGCCGCTACCGAAGATGTCGTGTCGACCGCCGCAGTCGGGACACCGGAACTCGGACATGTTTTCGGCGATTCCCAACACGGGCGTTTCGTGTTGGCCGAACATCCGCAGGCCCTTGAGTGCATCATCCAGTGCGACCTGTTGTGGCGTCGTGACGATCACCGCGCCCGTCAGCGGGAGCGTCTGGAGGACGGTCAGTTGGGTGTCGCCCGTTCCTGGTGGGAGGTCGAGCACGAGGTAGTCGAGCTCACCCCAGTCGACGTCATCGACGAGTTGGGTGAGGATCTTGTGGACCATCGGCCCGCGCCAGATAACTGGGTCGTCGGCGCCAACCAGAAAGTCCATGCTCATCAGCTTCATCCCGTAGCGCTCGGGCGGAATGAGCGTTTTGTCCTCGGTGGCCTCGGGGCCCTCGTCGCTTTTGACCATCCGAGGGACGTTGGGACCATAGATGTCGGCGTCAAAGAGACCGACCCGTGCGCCGAGTTGCGAGAGTCCTGCGGCGAGATTCACCGCCACGGTCGACTTGCCGACACCACCCTTGCCCGAAGCGACCGCGATGATGTTCTGGACGTTCGGCAGCACCTCGTCGTCAGAGCCGAGCGACTTGGGGAGTCCGGCGCTGATCTGGAGGTCGACATCGGGTGCTTTCTCGGCGAACACATCGCGGACAGCGTTGGCGATCTGCGATTCGTGTGGCGAAAAGGGCGCGCCGAGGGCGAGCGAGATCTTGACTTCGTCCCCATCGGCGTCGACCGCGTTGACCAAGCCAAGCGAGACGATGTCGTCACCGAGATCAGGGTCCGAAACCGTCGACAGGAGTTCGAAAACGGCGTCGTCGTTCATGTCGGAGAGTCGGTGCGACCGCTGAATAAGGATTTGGTACGCACCTTCGACAGACGGTCGACCGCGATAGTCGATTAGTGGCCGTCGACCAGCGTCCCTGCTGACTCTCTATTTAAAAAGGCCGCAACCGCGTCAGGTCCAAACACGTGCGCTGGGGCACCCAGCGCGAGGAGTTCGCGAACTTTGGCTGCCATCCCGCCGCTGACGTCGGTCGACTCGCTTTCGCCGAGCACCGACTCGACCTGCTCGAACGAGCTGATCTCCTCGATTACGTCGCCGTCGTCGTCCAATACGCCCGGGACGGTCGAACACAGGCCTACGCGGCTCGCACCGAGCGAGTCGGCGAGGCTGGTCACGATCTCATCGCCGCTGAGGACCGTCACGCCTTCGCCTGCGTGGGCGATCACATCGCCGTGCAGAACCGGGACGAACCCCTCACCCAGCAGGCCCTCAGTGGCCGTCGCGGGCAACGAAAGCCGGCCGTCGACATCGCGCGCCGCAACCGACAGTGGATGAACCGGCACGGCAGCCACGTCGCGCGCCAAAAGGCGGTCGACCACAGTCCGATTGAGCCGCTTCATCGCGCCGTGAATCTCGTTTGCTGCGTTCGCGTCGGTGGTTCCATCGGTCGTCGACACGTCATGCTCAGCGGCGTGGACGTGGCCGAAACTCCCGCCGCCGTGGACGAGCACCAGCCGGGGATGTGTCTCTTTGTCAAATGCGGCTGCGACCGCATCGAGGACAGTCTCTAACTGCTTTTCGTCGACCGTCTCCGGTTCGTCTTTATTAGTGATCACGCTGCCGCCGAGTTTGAGCACGACCAGTTCGTCTCCGGCCATCTATGGCTCCTCGACGCGCGCGCCGTCCTCGGCGAGCTCCGCACGGAAGGTGTCTTCGCACCCCGGCGTGTACCGGAGGCTGGTCTGGGTCTCCTCGGTCGCATCGAGGGCGACGATACAGCCGCCGCCGCCCGCACCGGTCAGCTTCGCGCCCTCCGCACCGGCCTCTCTGGCAGCCCACACCATCGTGTCCAGCGAGCGCGAGGAAACACCGAGTGCCGAAAGCAAGCCGTGGTTGATGTTCATCAGATCACCGAGTTCGTCGACTAACTCGTCGCTCGCTTCAGCGTCTGGGTCGGCCGCTCGGAGCAGTTGTTCACCCGTCGAGACGATGTCGCCGATCGCCTCGACTGTCTCGGCCGCAAAGTCGTAGCGATCCCGTAGCGCGCGCACGTCGGCGACCAGCTTGCCGGTGTCGCCTGCACCACCGTCGAAGCCGACGACGAACGGGAGCGTGGGCGTCGACAGCGTCGAACAGTCGTCGCCTTCGACCCGGACCGCCCCGCCCATCGTCGAACAGAACGTGTCCGCACGCGAGGCCTGGCCGTCCTGCACCGCGAACTCGGCTTTGTACGCTCGGTCGGCGAGTTCGCGACGGTCGAGTCGGGTGCCAAGCGCCCGCGTGGCGGCGTCGATTCCAGCGACGATAACCGCCGCCGAAGAGCCGAGTCCCGCACCGATCGGAATCTCGCTTTCGATGGTGATGTCGAAACCGGCGTCGGGCACGTCGGCCGCCTCGCGGGCCTGCTGGACCGCGGCGTCGACGTAGCCCATTGCCGCATCGAGAAGGGGTTTCGGCACGTCGACGTCCGGTCGGTCGTTGGTCGACCCGGCGTACTCGACGACGAATCCATCGAGCGTGAGGTCTGCGGCCTCAACGCGGACGTGGCCGTCGTCGCGCGGCTCGGCAGTCACGGTCGCTCGCTTCTCGATCGCACACGGCACCGCCGGTTCGCCGTAGACGACCGCGTGCTCGCCGAACAGATACACTTTCCCCGGCGCGCTGACCGTCGTCATCTCGGCCCCCTGTCGGCTCGCTCAAGCTGCCGGTTTCGATTCATGCTGTATAAATAGGTTACTATGCCGAGGGTTTTTATATGTCCCTATAGAATATCCGGTACGCGAGCGGCGACCCGACTCTCGGGTGGTCACCGCGGTTGAGGTACGGCACTCGCCCTCCTCAAGGGAATTTGGGAATGGACGTCAGATCCGCCATCGGCGCGGATTGTCGTTTTTGAAAGTATGGATCACTCGGTGAGTCGTTGGACTGTCGCCGAGATCTCCTCGATCGTCGCGGCCTGTTGTTCGTTCGCTCGGGCGATTTCTTCGGCTTCGTTCGAAACGGTGTTGGCCTTGTCGACGAGTTGGTCGAGCATGCTGGCGACCTCCTCGGAGCTGGCGGCCTGTTCATCAGTTGCGTCGGAGACCTCTCGGATGCCATGAGCGGTTTCTTCGACCGCGCTGGCGATGTCGTCGAGTAGCTCCATCGCCTCGGTGACCCGATCGACGCCACGCTCGATCTGCTCGGTCGTCTCGTCGAGGCTTTTTACAGTCTGTTCGGTGTCGCTCTCGATCGCCGACACCAGCGATTCGATCTCTTGGGCGCGTTCTTGTGAGTCGCCAGCCAGCGATTTGACCTCGTCGGCGACCACGGCGAACCCCGAGCCCGCTTCGCCAGCTCTGGCGGCTTCGATCGAGGCGTTCAGCGCGAGGATGTTGGTCTGTTCGGCGATATCGTTTATTACCTCGACGACCGAGTCGATCTCGCCGACCCGGTCTTGCAGCTCGTCGACGTCGGCCGAGACCTCTTCGACGGCATCGCCGACGTCGTCCATCACACCGAGTGTGTCGTCGGCTGCCTCCTGGCCGTCTTCGGCGAGCGCTTGGGCACGCTGGCTGTTGTGCTCGACTTCGGTCGCACTGGAGGCGATCTCCTCGACGGTCGCACTCATGTTCGAGACCTCGCCAGCGATCGACTGAATCCGCTCGGACTGCTCGCTTGTGAGCTGGGAGATCTGTTGTGAGGAGCCAGCAACCTCGTCGGACGAGCGACCGAGTTCACTCATCGGCATTTCGAGATCGTCTCTGACTTCTGCGGCCAGTCGCTCGCGTCGGTCGACCTCTTCGGCCAGTCGTGTGCTGTAGGAGTGGATGTAGGTATCAGCGACGACTTGCATATCGAGGTTAATAACCCGCAACACTGCCATAATTTCCGCCCGCAGTTCAGTGAGTTCGTCCTCGACGATCCGGTCGATGTGGTCGACGTCGGCTGCATCGAGGTTCGACCGGAGCCGCTCGCGAAGCCGCTCGGTCGTTTCGCCGGTGAGCAACGGCAAGATGAGGTCGTAGTAGACGCCATACTGGCCGATGTACTGTTTCATCGGCATCTGGAGGATGTCGTGGAGTTTGCCGATCCGCGCCCGGTTGGCGAAGTACTCCCGGCCGTAGTCGCCATCGGCGAGCGTTACGAAGTACGCCTGCTGGGTCTGTTTGAGTGCCTCGACGTTCTTGGGCGACCGCTCGATAACCTCGACGGTCTGGTCGTACTGCAGGAGGTTTTCGTAGAACCGCTCGCCGATCTCCGCGGCGTACTCTTCGAACAGCGGTTGGAGGCTGTTGAGTCGCTCGGCGTCCTCGGGGCCGAAGTTCACGAACTCCTTTCGCCACTCGATTTCCTCCATATCGAGGCCGATCTCACGGACAAGCGATTCGATGTCGACCTGGTCGTTGAGCCCGCCACTGCCGAACACCGCTGCATAGTCAGTCATATCGCTACAATGCTGGATGCGGTATTTATACTTACAGCAAAGATATTCAGTTTTGATACTTGGAATGGCTGTTCTCGCGCTATGAACCGAGCCGACGGTCTCGAACGCTGCCGTCGGCGCGGCGAACAAGTGCAACCAGCCGCTCGGGTGTTTCGACGAACACCGCCTCGCCGCCCGGCGAGTCGAGGCTGTTACGGATGACGTTCTGGCAGTACACCCTCCCGTCGACCGCGGGGCTGTCGTGGCGCGTGTGGCCGACGACCTGCGGCGGCCCATCGCTTGACAGGTGGTCGAAATGGAGCCAGACGAGCCCAGCCTCGGGCCCTTTGAGGTGGTTTCGGCCGACGCCTAACACCACCGGATAATTGTCGACCAGATCGGTCTGCGCCGCCTGATCCGCGTCGGTGCCGATCGCGGCTTGAAGCTCCTTCGTGGCCGCGATCAGCGACTCGTTGACCGTCGACGCGTCGTAGGGGTCGACCGAGCCCGCGTGGGCGTAGGTAACGCTGTGGCCCTCGTAGGCCGCCACCACGTGGCCCGCCGCAATCGCCCGACAGAGCTGCCGCCGGTCGGCGTCGTCGACCTGCCCCGAGTACCAGTCGGTGAAGCCGAACAGGTCCGGCGAGAGCATGAGTGCCTCGTGGTTGCCAAGCGTCACCCGGACGCGCCCCGGAGGGGCCTCGGCGATCAGGCGGCCCACCAGCGCCAGCACCTCGTCGTTGGCAGGCCCGCGGTCGACCAGATCGCCGTTGAACACGAGAACGTAGTCGTTGTCGGCCCAGTGAAGGGTTCCGTCGGCGTCGGCGACCACGACCGGTTCGTAGTCGGGATGGTCGCCGAGCGTTGTCAGCGCGCTGCGGGCCGCGTCGAGATAGCCGTGGATATCGCTGATCGAGACGATCGCGGGTGGTTCAACGTCGGTCGAGAGGGCGTCTACACTATCGCGCAGCGGTGGCTCCACCGCAATGTCGGGGATCGAAATCGGCATTCACCACTGTAGAGGAGGCCACAACACTAATGGCCTGCGGAGCAACCGGTCAGCTACCCCGGCAGTGACGACCGCCGATCACCCTACGATGAAATCCTTCCCTTCGCTTCCCCACGTCGACGACGCGCCTGCCGAACTCCGCGAGTCTGGCCACCTCTGGCTGCTCGAATCCGTCAACGGCGCGTCATTTCGCTTCCGCCTGCTGGAATCAGGACTGCTTCAGTTCGGCGACGCCGAGTGCGTCTACGACGATCCCGACGACCTTCCGGTGCAGTACAGCCACGCCGTCCGGCACATCCGGGAACGACTCGACCGCGAGGCGCTCCGGGCGGCGGTCGACGACGTCGAGGCGATCGTCTTCTTCGGTACGGCGATGCAGTACCGGGGGACCGAATACGACTGGGGCCGAACGCCCTCGTTTCTCGGTTCCGATGTCTGGTCGGCCGACGCCAAGCGGTTCCGGCCGCCGGATGCGGTCGACGGCATCTTTCGACGCCTCGGCCTCGAACCGATCAACGCGGTCGATCAGGAACTGCCTGCCCGTGATTTCCATCCCAGGCGGTACGAAATACCGGCTTCAGCGTGGTATGATGGCCCCGCTGCGGGCGTCGTGATCCGGGACAAACAGGGCCACCGCGCGGAACTCCCCCATCCCGACGCTGGCGTCGACGAGCTACCATCGTCACCGACGCCGACCGAGGTGACGGCTGCCGACCTCGCCGCTAGCCACGCGACCGACCACCGGTTGAGGTCACTCGCCGACGAGTTGACCGAGCACAACCGGCCGGTGACCGTCGACGCGCTCTACGAGCGAACCTGCGAGGCCATCTTCCGCGTGGTCGACCCGCGATTGTTCGAACGCGGCGCGGTCGATCGCGCGTCGCTTGGCTCGGAACTCGCTGCGCTCACACGGCAATTTATTAATAAATAATAATGGTAATCCGACGGACCGTCGGCCTTATTTCGGCTTCGGTCACGAGTCAACCCCAAGAGACTTTTTATGCCCCATACCCAATAGAGGTATACTTGAATGACGGGACACGAATCAAGACCCCCCGGTGTGGATCACGAGGCTGACCTCGAGTGGTGCCACGAGGCGGTCCAAGGGGTCTCTCGGACGTTCGCGCTGACTATCGACGTGTTGGACGAGCCGATGTCGACACACATCTGTCTGGGCTACCTCCTCTGCCGCATTGCCGATACGGTTGAGGACGCAGGCCACATTCCGCCGGAGCCACAGGCAGCCCTGCTCCGGACGTACGACGCGGCGCTCGATCCCGACGACGAGACCGGAATCGAGGCGTTCAACGCCGACGTCGCCGAGTGGCTTCCGCCAGCCGACGGGCGGTCGGCCGACTGGGAGGTCGTCGCCAACGCGCCGCGCGTGATGGCGACGTTCGACGAGCTTCCGGCCGACGTCAAAGACGCGATCATCCCCCCGGTCAGAGAGCTCGTCGACGGGATGGCGATGTTCGTCGACCGCTACGCCAACGCGGGTGGGCTCCGGATCGACAGCCGCGACGAACTCGAAGAGTACTGTTACTACGCGGCCGGGACGGTCGGCACGCTCATTACGAACCTGCTCACGCGAGGCAACCTCGCCGCCGAGCGGCGCCAACAGCTGTACGATACAGCGGTCGACTTCGGCCTGCTTCTCCAACTGGTCAACATTTCGAAGGACGTCTACGACGACTATACCGAGGAGAACAACGTCTATCTGCCCGCCGAATGGCTCGCGGCCGAAGGGATCGGTCAGGACGAAATCGTCGACCCTGAAAAGCGCGACGAGGCTGCCGAAGTCGTCAGCCGTACCGCGAGCCACGCTCAGTCGTTTCTCGGCGATGCCGAGGGCTATCTCCAAGCGATGCCGCTTCGACACGGCAATACGCTGGCAGCATGGGGCGTTCCGTTCCTGTTGGCAGTCGGTACACTGCGGGAACTCACCGCGCGACCCGAAGACGCACTCACCGAACGCGGCGTGAAGATCTCGCGTCAAGAGGTGTTCGCGGTGATGGGGGCGATGCGAACCGGCGGCAAGGAGTCACTGAGCGAACTTCGAAAGACGATCTCGAGACAACCGTACCACCGGGTCGCGAACAAGGCCGACTGAGCCAGGTCGACTGGATTTCAAAACACGGGCTCCGGCTGTCCCACCGGAGTCGACAGTACGAATCCGCGCGCTTTTATTCGTGGTTCCGGAACTGGTAGCTATGAGCTTTGAGAAAGACGACCAGGCCGTGCTGCACGACAAACACAGCGAGTACGACGGCGAGACCGGGACGATCACCCAGGTCATCGAGAACATGTTCGGCGATGCGACCTACACGATCAGCTTCGACGAAGGCCAAGAGACCGGCGTTCCCGAAGACGACCTCGAAGCCGTCGACGGTGCGGCCGACGACGAAGCCGACGAATAGTCCCCGACGACGAAGCCGACGAATAGTCCCCGACCACGAGCCGAGCGCTTTTTCCCTCCAGTCGCCAAGAAGCCAGTAATGCCGAGAGTGCCGTTTCACTACATCGATCTCCGGACCTTCTGCTATGCCACTGAGGACGAAAAACGGGTCGAGGAGGCGATTCGGGCGTTCCTTCCAGATGAGTTCGAGCTCGACCGGATGACCAACACCGGCCACCACGGCGACCGGATCGTGGTGCTCTCGGTGCGCGTCGACACCGCCGACGAGATGCGGCACGTGCTCGACCGGCTGGCCGAGCTCGAAGAGATCGATCGTATACTCGACGAGCTCGACGAGCGCGTCGACGACAACTGCTCGTTTTTCCTCCGGCTCGACAAACAGGCAGCGTTCGGCGACGAGATTCGACTGGGCCCAGGAATTACGCTCCGCGCGAAAGTCGAGGCCTACCCCGCCAAACACGAGGCCGCAGTCGAAAACGCGCGCGAAGCCATTCTCCAATCGTGCCAGTAAGCTCCGGATTTACTCGTCGACCCACTTGATTGAACAGCCGCGCGACGGCAGGTCGTCGTGGTTGACGGCCTCGCCAGCCAGCACGGATTCGATGGCTTCGCGGGCGTAGAACTCGGTCGGCTCGTCGTCGGGATTCAGCGCGTCGTCGAGGCGACCGTGGTAGGCCAGTTGCCACTCGCCGTTCTCGCGGCGGAAGACGAACGGATCGGGCGTGCAGACCGCCCCGTACGCGCGGGCAATATCCTGGGTTTCGTCGTAGAGGTAGGCGTCGTAGGCGATGGTTCCGTCGTCGACCAAGTCGACCATGTGGTCGAAGTCGTCCTCGGGGTATTCGGGGTTGGCGTTGGAGTTGATGCCGACGACGGCGGCGTCGTCGAACTCGGCGGCCAGTTCGTTGAGGTGGTCGAACTTGGCCTGGGCGTACGGGCAGTGGTTGCAGGTAAAGACGATCAACAGGGCGTCGCTGTCGGCGAACGAATCGAGGGTGTAGCTCTCGCCGTCGGTGCCTGTCAGTTCGAACTCGGGGGCCACATCGCCCCGGCTCAGTTGGGAGTCGGATTCTTTGAGTACCATACTCAAGCTACGAACTCGCCGATCAAATCGATTTGGGGTTCGTGTCGATCGATCTGAGCGTTCTGTCGGTCGGCCGATCGGAGGGTTCAGCCGGTCGACCGATCGGAGGATTCTGTCGGTCGACCGATCGGAGGATTCTGTCGGTCGACCCATTGCAGGAGAGTCAGGAGACGAGTGTGATCAACACGAACAGCGAGCCGACAGAGGCGAGGGTGGTTGCAAACACGTTGAGCGAGGCGAACTGGCTGTCGCCGCCGAGTTCACTCGCGAACACGTAGGTCGAGACGGCCGTCGGCGTTCCGAGCATGACGATTGCGGCCGTGAACGTCGCGGTGTCGACGCCGAGCGCCGAGAACGCGATCCACGCCAGCGCGGGCATGACAACGAGTTTGAGGCCGATTACCGAGCCGGTCGCCCGGGGATCGAGCGACGGACCGTCGACCTCCAAGGTCGCCCCAACACAGAGCAACGCCAGCGGAAGCGCCAGCGCGGCCAGTACATCGAGACCGACCGTGATAGGTTGGGCGACAGGCAGCCCAAGTGAGCCGATCGTGATTCCAGCCACCAGGGCAACCAACACTGGATTCGACAGGAGTTCGAGAAGTTGAGCCCGAAGCTGTGTGTCGACGCCGGTGATCGTGATCAACAGGAGGATCGTAATCGGCACCTGTGTGAGCGAGCCGATACCGAGAACCACACTGGCAATCGCGGTCACCTCGGCCTCAAACGTCGCGGCCACAAGCGGAAGGCCGAGATAGCCGAGATTCGAATGGTATGACTGGACCATCGCGACGCTCCGACGGGCAGGGGCGGCACGGTGAGCGTTGACGAGCCACGCGAGTCCGGCAGTCGCACAGAGAACACCAACCACGCCGACAAAGAGCGAGGGCGTCAACAACGCGGCGATGTTCTGGTCGTAGGTTGCCGTAAAGACGAGCGCTGGCAGCGCACCGTAGTAGGCGACGGTGTTGAGCCGCGCCGTCCGGTATGTGTTTAGAATGCCAACCTGACGCAGTCCGGTCCCCACGAGCAGCAGCGCGAGGAGCCCAAGCAGCCGGACGAGAACCTCCATACCCACGTTGGGTGGGTCGAAGGTATGACCTTCTCGATTCGCTCGAATACCCTGCCAGTCTCGGCACCGTCGACAGTTCTGCGTGTGCACGAACTCACAATAATGCATTATAGTAATATACAAAAGAAAAATATTATTATAGTGAATCCCTAAAGGAGAGGTAGCGATGAGTGCTCACGACGATTCGAGACCACAGGCAGTCCGATCACGAGAAACTGCGAGGAACCAGAACCCGGACCGCGTCGACCGATGGGCGGCTGTTCGAGCGCTTCCACCGAGTTCGAAACTCGTCGCGAAGATCCTCGACCGTCACGACTCACTCACACAGACTGAACTCGCCGAGGAGACGTTGTTGTCGACACGAACGGTCAGGGAGGCCGTCACTCGGCTCGAAGAAATCGACGCCGTTGAGTCGCGCGTGTCGTTCCGTGATGCCAGAAAACAGCTATATCGGCTGACTATTTAATATGGCTCTCGTAGCCGTCGACGGCTATCACAAGTTCTCTTTCGATCGCCAGTCGCTTCACGTGCTCACTCGACGGTCACGAGATACACCGCGAGCACTGCGAACCCGATGCCAGCGATTTTTCGTGCCGTGACTGGCTCGTCGAGAAGCGCCATTCCGAGCACCGAACTCGAGACCAAAAACAGCCCGAACACGGGTGTGACAACGCTCACTGGACCGAGTGCAAGTGCCCGGTAGTACGCCAAAATCCCGATAGCGAGAAAGACGCCGGCAGCGACCACATACGAGAGCTTCGAACTGCTGAGATACGGCGTGATAGGCTGGTCCGTCCCAACGACGACGGCCACCGCGGCGACGATCAGGATCGTATTCGAAATGATCGTCGCCACGTCGCTCGGTATCGCATCCGCTCCGGTCGTCGCGATACGCATCAACAATGGGACGAGCGTGTAGGCCGCCAGCGCGACGATAGCCCATGGGAGATAGCTCATGCGAGTAGTCGACTGTACGGGAAGTTATCGGTTCTGAACGGCCACCATCCGTTCGTGATCCTGACACACATCCAGTGTCGCAAATCATATGCGGTCGGAACGGACAGAGATGGTATGGACGCCAAACGCGAACTGCTGGCGCTGCTGTCGACCGACGCCCGCGAGTCGACCGAAGACATCGCCCGACAGCTTGGGGTCGAGGCCGAAACCGTCGAGCAACTCCTCGACGAACTCGAAGCCGAAGGCACCGTCCGCGGCTATCAGGCGGTCGTCGACTGGGACAACACCGACGAACAGCGCGTGGCGGCCTTTGTCGAACTCAACGTCGAACTCGACCGCGAAACGGGGTACGAGGAGATCGCCGACCGCATCGCCCGATTTGACGAAGTCGAGTCGCTCCGACTCGTGTCGGGCGATTACGATTTCGCCATCGAGGTCACCGGCGAGTCGATGCAGGACGTCTCGCGGTTCATCTCGAACCAGATCGCGCCGATTCCGGAGATCACCCAGACGGTGACCCATTTCATCATGCAGACGTACAAGGAGGCGGGCATCGATTTCGGTGATCGTGACGACGACGATCGACTGTCGATCTCACCATGACACTGGGGGCCAACGACCGTGTCGCGGGCGTTCTCGAGTCGGGAATACGGAAATTCTTCGAGCTGGCCGAAGAGCGCGACGACGTGATCTCGCTGGGGGTCGGCGAGCCCGACTTCTCGACGCCGTGGGCCGCTCGCAGCGCCGCCATCCACTCGCTCGAAGCGGGCCGAACCTCGTATACCTCGAACCGGGGGATGAAAGAGCTACGCGAGCTGATCGCGGGCTACAGCCAGCGGTGGGGCCACGAGTACGACCCCGACAGCGAGATCATTGTGACGACCGGCGCGAGCGAGGCCGTCGACCTCGCGCTTCGAACGTTCATCTCGCCGGGTGACACGGTCGCGATTCACCAGCCGAACTATATTTCGTACCGACCGGGCATCGAGTTCGCCGGCGGCATCCCGCTCGGCGTCACGACGACGGCCGAAAACGACTTCGTGCTGACGCCGGCCGCACTGGAAGACGCAGGTGCGGCCGACGCCGACCTGCTCGTACTCTGTTATCCAAACAATCCGACCGGCGCAGTGATGACCGAATCGGAGGTACGTGCAGTCGCCGAGTTCTGTGTCGACAACGACGTCGACGTGATCGCCGACGAGATCTACGCTGCGCTGACCTACGACGACGAGCACACCTCGATCGCGTCGATGCCGGGAATGCGCGAGCGGACGATCGTTATCAACGGCTTTTCGAAGGCTTACGCAATGACCGGGCTTCGGCTCGGCTACGCGCTCGGGCCAGCCGAGGCGGTCGACTCACTGAATCGGGTTCATCAGTACACCATGCTCTCGGCACCGACAACCGCCCAGTATGCCGCCATCGAGGCGCTGCGGAGTTGTGACGATGCAGTCACCGAGATGGCCGCCGAGTACAACCGTCGCCGCCGGTTCGTCCTCTCGCGGTTCGACGAAATGGGACTCGACTGTTTCACCGCCCGCGGGGCGTTCTATGCGTTCCCAGAGTGCGGCGGCGATGACGAAGCGTTCGCCGAGGCGCTTCTCGAACAGGAAGGCGTGGCAGTTGTCCCTGGCAGCGTGTTCGGCGAAGGTGGAACGGGTCACCTCCGCGTTTCGTATGCGACGAGCATGCGGGAACTCAAAGCGGCGATGAATCGGATCGAGTCGTTCACCCAGCGATGGTGAACACACCGGCAAACTGTCGATTTACTGGCACTGGTAGTTTGTAGTAGTACCTTCATACTACGAGTAAGGGGTTCCTAACCCGCCGCTACCGGTCGACCTGTTATAAATCGGGGGCAGTGGTTGTCGTGCGTCGACAGATTTCAGTTCCGATCTGTCGCACCTCGTGATTTGCGGGGAGTCGACCGGTGGATCGAATCTCACGTTCGATCCACGCTGCCAACGTATGCATCGCTTCGGTTCCAGCGACCCGATTGACGTCGGCAAGCGTCTGTTCGTAGACACTCCGTCGACACTGGGCAGTCTGCCGTTCTGTGCTGTGAGTCGGATTCGAAAGCACGTCGTCGATCGCACTCTCGATCTCCCACAGTGCATCACTCACACCCATCGTACATCCGATACTCCGAAGTACCGCAAAAGCGTTCTCACCGGTTTCCTACCAGCTACAGAGTTATCAGAACCGATACATTCTGGAGCTAACTAGGGAGAAGTCGGCTGCAGTCAGTCGAAATCGAACGATTCGTCGGTGGAGTCAGGGGTATCGAACGCCTCATAAAAGCTGACGAACTCATCGTGGTCTCCGAGAGAACCGAGCGTTTCGTCGAGTTCGGCCCGAAGTTCGTCAAGCCGTCGCGAGAGTTCCTGATACTCTTCGTTCTCTTCAAGCGACGAGCGGCCCTTTTCGGATTCGAGCAGTGCCTTTTTTGACGCCAACGAATAGAGTTCCTGAACCCCTTCGTCGTAGGTGGTCCGCGAAAGCAGATCCTCGACCGTCTCTATGAGTGTTTCTCGAGTGACAGGTTTGACGAGATAGGTGTCGAATCCCATCTCGATGATATCGAAGTCGGGTTCAACGGCGGTCACCATCGACACTGGACAGTCGATACCTCGTTCTCTGGCAGCGTCAAGTACTTCATCGCCCGAGAGGCCCGGCATCCGTCGGTCTAACAGCATCACTGATATGTCGTCGCTGAGCTTTTCGAGTGCCTCTTCGCCGCCATAGGCAGTTCGAACACGATAGTTCGCCTTCAGCCACGTGGCATACAGGTCTGCTAAATCTGGCTCGTCCTCTACGACGAGAACGAGTGGACGGTCATCATTCATATCTCCCTAGATCCCTCAGCGCTCACGTTCGTTGTCTGGTAGCCCAAGACATATGAAAATACCTCTTTGATTCTCAGAGTTGTCGACTTGGAGGGCGGATCGGAGTGAGCATACATAGCTTCGGAAGTAGGCGTAGGACTGTGCCAATTTATAGCATGCAACTAGTGATTATAAACGTACTGGTTGGGTTGTCTTTTTCGTAGTAGTTTGTGGCTACCAGAGAGTATGAGTCACCTACTCCGGACTGTAGTTGGGTGCTTCGTCAGTGATCATCACGTCGTGTGGATGGCCTTCGGTCTGGCCAGCCGACGAGATCCGGACGAACTCGGCGCGCTTTTTGAACGCGGGGAGCGTTTCGGCACCGACGTATCCCATGCCTGACTGCATCCCACCGGTCAGCTGGTGGAGTTCCGAGGCGAGCGTTCCTTTGTAGGGAGTTGCGGCTTCGACACCCTCGGGGACGAACTCCTCGTCCTCGTCGGCATCCTTGAGATAGCGGTCACCGCCACCGGATTTCATTGCGCCGACACTCCCCATTCCGCGGTACTGTTTGTATTTTTTGCCGTTCATCGTGATGACGCGGCCGGGTGCCTCCTTAGTGCCCGCAAAGTACGACCCGAGCATGACCGCATCAGCGCCCGCGGCGACGGCCTTGATTGCATCCCCAGAGTAGCGAATCCCGCCATCGGCGATCACGGGGACGTCTTCGGGAGCCGCGACATCGGCGACTTCCGCAATCGCGCTGATCTGGGGCATTCCGGCTCCGGTGACGACGCGGGTCGTACAAATGGATCCCGGACCGATACCGACCTTGATGCCGTCGGCGAAGTCGACGACTTCTTCGGCGGCCTCTCGGGTGCCGACGTTGCCGACGACCACATCGCTTTCGACGAGTTCCTTGATTTCGCGGGCCGATTCGATCACGTTGAGATTGTGCGCGTGTGCGCAGTCGATAAACAGGACGTCAGCCCCAGCCTCGTCAGCGGCGGTCGCACGGTCCGTCTCGAAGGGACCGACGGCGACCCCACAGACCAGCCGTCCGTTCTCGTCGCGGGCGGCGTCCTGATGTTCGCGGCGCTGGAGCACGCCCTGCATCGTAATCAGACCCACGAGATGGTTCTCGTCGTCGACGATCGGGACGCGCTCTATTTTGTACTCGTACATGAGTTCGAGCGCTTCGCGGGCCTCGACGTCGTCGCTGGCGGTAATGACCTCGTCGGTCATCGCCTCCTCGACGGTGTCGGTCTCGCCGACTTCGAGGAACGGTCGGATATCTGTCCCGGAGATAATGCCCAGAACGGTGTCATCATCGTCGACAACCGGCGCACCCGAGACGCCCTCGCGGCTCATCATTCGGTCAACGTCGCTGATCGTCTGTTCGGGGCTGGCGGTCACAACGCTCTCGCGACGAATCATCAGCTCGTCGGCGCGTTTGACACGCTTTACTTCGGCAGCGGTCTCCTCGATGGTCATGTTCCGGTGGAGCACACCCATCCCACCCTCGCGGGCCATCCCGATTGCGGTGTCGCTCTCGGTCACCGTATCCATCGCTGCCGAAAGGATTGGGATCGTTAGCTCGACGTTACGCGAGACACGCGTCGAGAGATCCGCACCGTCGGGCTCGACACGGCTCTCCATCGGGCGGAGCAACACATCGTCGAACGTCAACGCCTCCGGTACCTGTAGCTTCTGAGAGAAAGAACCCTCTGAACTCTGGTTCGCCATATAAATCGTCATCGTGGATTGGGCAAAAACGTTGCGAGTCAGCACGCCCATGGGGATCCAACACACGTAACTTCTGTCAGTATACATCCCTGTGCACCACAACTCTACATGGACAATCATGTAGTTTCTCGAATCTAGCCGTATATTTGTGTGGCGTTTGTCCAAGATATAGCGCTTTATTAGTTCATATGCAGTTTAATTCTGCGTTAATATTTAAGTATAAGGTAGTTATTGGCTGGTAATTGTGCGTGTTTCGCACACCCACACAACGTTTAAGCAGACTGCCCGTTTATTTACAGCCATGAACTCCCAGTGGAACACCGCATCGCGTACGGCCGGTATCGAGCAGCAGCGCTCCGGCATTCGCTTTACAAAGATGTGGACTGAGTTCGCGGTATCCACACTGGGAGCCGCTTTTGGCGGCTGCTTTGGCGGGCGTGTCGACCCTGTTGCCGGGGGCTTGCCTTCATATCGCCGTTTGGTCGATGGTGACGGCCACTAGTTCGAAATGAGTGTCTCACAACACCCGGTCGCACTCCAGTTGGAGCGACGCGTCGGTGGTGCGACGCGCCTGTTGGCGACGGTGATGGCCCTGCCGTTGGTCGACGGCATCTTTGTCGCGCTGCTACTGGCGGGCACGCTGAACACGACGATGGGTATGCTCGAAACCGGGCTGCTCATATTTGGCGGGTCGGCCACGTTGGCAGTGATTCTCGCAGAGATGGACGACAGTCCGCGCGAGATGGTCACCTCGATCCTCATCATTGGGGCCGTGATCGTTCCGTTGGCGGCCCTGCAAGCCGTCTTCGCGCTGACCATCGAGAGCGTGCTCAACATGGTCATCTTCGAACGATTCGCGGGGCTCGTTATTCTGGCGATCGCTGCCCAGACCGCCAGCTCGAAGATCGGCGAGCTGTTGCCCGGTCCGGGTGTGATCATCGCTCTCGGGCTGGTCGCCAGTATCCAGCCCGACGGGTTGGTTTTTGAGTTGTTGGTCGACCCCGAGCTGATCGCGCGAGCGGCCGCAACCGCAGCCATCGGTGTCGGCTTCGCGCTCGTGGTGGCGTTGACCGCCCCACAGCTCCGGGGAAACGTCGACCTCGATCGGTTCCGGTTCGGAAGCTCGGTCGCGCTTGGCGTGCTCGCCCTCCCGATTCTTGGCGTGTTGGAAACCGATGCACCGATCGCGCTGGCCGTGTTGGTCGTCACTGCGCTGTTCGCCTACGACCCCGAGGCTGGAGCGAGCGAGGCTGGCGGCCCATTCGACGAACCTCGCCCGTCTGTGACTCGGCGTCGGTATCGAAGCCGTTCCACCGGGTCAAGCGATCGGACCGCAACGAAGCGATCGTCCGAGTCGACTCGGAATGCGGAACCGATCGGCGAACGAACTGGCAGTAGTCCAGAGTCTACGGTCTCGCGAATCGGCGAGGACGAACACGGAGTCGACGACCGACCGGCACCTGAGGGTGCCGTGATGGCTGGAACCGAATTCGAGACGGACACCGACACCGACGAGATCGCTGTCGAAGGTGGCGATGTGGCCACTGGAACGCCCCGTACCGACGGCTCTCGTGCGCCGTGGCTCTGAGTGTTTCGGCTGATCAGTCGTCGAGAGACGTGTACGGGAAGTTCTTAGGTGGTGTGTCGACAAGGCAGGATATGAGCAACCGTGTCGTCGAAGGACGGATGGTAACCCCCGAAACGCTCGCCGAGCTGATCGAGGGCGATCGACCGATGGAAGCGACCGAGATCGAAGACGCCGACCGTGCGTGTCCGGCGTGTGGCGGCAACGTCATCAGCGTCGGGTATATGCCAAGTGTGACTGCGTTCGTGACGGGCTACAAATGCCAGGACTGCGAGTGGAGTGAGAAAGACGATCAGTAGCTAGAGACCGAAACGTTGGTCGTCGTCTCGGAGTCTGTATCGAAACCTCTTTACAACCGATGCCGAAAGTAGGAGGCGAGGGGACGTGGCCAAGCCAGGTATGGCGACTGACTCCAGAGGCCACGCGCCCGGGACGATACTCCAGACTGATATACCGAGCGACCGACTGATCATCGGCTCGCGTTGACGACCCTCTGGAGTTCCGAGGCGCAGACCGGAGATATCAGTCGATCGGGGGTTCAAATCCCTCCGTCCCCATACCCCCGTTCTCTGAACGGTAAAACCACCTGAGAGCGGAGCCTTGTGTTTTTATTTTATAAGGGAGAATCAAGACTTCAGGTTTGATTTGAACCCCTGATCGACTCCACCTCGGAGCAGTGTTGCGATCAAATAGACTTCACTCCCCGCCGAGCCATACTCGCCAACAATGTCACGCAGTAGCTACCACTGCTGATCGGCTCAGTCGAGTGGTATCTTCGAGATCGTGCCGTGGTGGTACGATCTCTTGATGATCAAGTGGTCGACCTGCAGGCGGGTCGACGTCGATAGATAGTTTCGAGTCGTCAGCAAACAGACTGGAAACTGATGCCACCAATCGTTCGGATCGCTAGCCCGACGGCAGATGCGATCGACCAGTCACAGGCGGTTGCCGACAGCGGTATCGACGCGGCCGCAAAACGAGTCGGTGGCACACCAGCCGACGGTGCAGTCGGCTCGCTGGCCACCATCGCTGCGATCCGCTACGCGGTCTTCGTCGTCGAGCAGGGCATCGACGTAGCGATCGAGTGGGACGGTTACGAGACCCTCGCCGAGCATGTCCTCTTGATCGATGGGGAGCGACCGATCGGAACGGCACGGGTTCGGTGCGTCGACAACGCATTGAAATGTGAGCGAATCGCCGTCAGAGCCTCGGCTCGAGGTGCTGGCTGGGGCGAACGGCTTATGGATATCTGTCGGACGATTGCGCGCGAACGCGGGACCGATGCGTGCGTTCTCCACGCCCAACAGCGTGTCGTGGAGTTCTACAGGCGACAGGGATACAGCGTCGTCAGCGAGCCGTTCGAGGAGGCAGGTATTCTACACGTCGAAATGCGACTCCAGTTGAACGGCAGCAGTAACTAACGTACAGCTATTAGAAAACCAAGGAAAACACAACGGCGAGACGCATGGAGACGGTTTTCAGCGCCGTGTCGACGGCGTTACTCTCCGATCTGAACATCGATTTTCCGGGTGTGGTGACGCGAAACCGATTAGATCGCCGCCCACGGAGCTAATCCAGCCGACAGACGTTGTCGGCCGCCCCGACGTAGAACGATTCGAGCTGGTTCGGAACGCTCGTCACGTCGACGACGTTTACCACGAGGTCCTCGTCGCTGAGGGCCTCGCCGTCGTTGGCGTACGTGTTCTCGCGGACCGCCTGCTCGCCCATCAGATCGAGTTCGCCCGCGATGTTGCCGATCACTACACAGGGACGGTCACGCTTGGCGTCAACCTGGCTGTTGGCCCGCGAGAGGCCGCTGGTCGTCACGTCGATCACGTTCTCTTCGGACCGCCACGAGCCGAACAGGTCGAGGACGAACAGTCGGTTGCTCGCCAGCGCATCGGTGAGCGTGATCCCCGTCTCGCGGTCGAGCGTCGCCCGGAGCGCCGACCGATCGAGTGTTGTGGTCGGTGATAGCGAGACCGCCCACCCGGCGTCGATCGCCGCCGCACAGAAGCCCGCAATCGCCTCGTCGACGCTCGATTCGGCACTTGGGCTGTCGGGTTCGGTCCGGATGACGTTGCGCGAACCGACGGGGAGCCCGCCGGTCGCATCGAACGCGCGGATCCCGGTCGGAACGGTCTCGGCCGCCGCGAGCCGCTCGTCGCGATGTTTGCGGGCCGTCGACAGCGCGTCGTCGATTTCGGCGAGCAGGTCGGTCGTCTGTGCGCGTTCGTCGTGGATATCGCCGACCGACTGCTCGATCTCGCGGGCCGCATCGGAAGTCGTGCGCGTGACGTTCGCCACCCGACTGCTCGCCTCTGCGCCCTCGGTGACCGCCGCAGACACCTCGTCGACGCCGCCAGCTGCTGACGCCATCTCGTTGTCGACGATATCGAGCTGGGATTCGGCAGCTTCGATCTCTGTTGCGCCGGTTTCGACCGCGCCGACCGCCGAATCGAGTGCCTCTGACACCTCATCGGTGACTGTCTGTATCTCGGTGACGGCGGTTTCGATCTCCTCAGTTCGAGACCGCGACTCCTCAGCCAGCGATTTGATCTCGTCGGCGACGACCGCAAAGCCCGCACCTTCGTCGCCGGCTCTGGCGGCCTCGATGCTTGCGTTGAGCGCCAGCAGGTTCGTTTCGCTGGCGATCTGGTCGATCACGTCGACCACCGTGTCGATCCGGTCGATCTGTGCTTCGAGCGTTTCGACCTGGGTTTGGACCTGTTGGGTCGCCTCGGAGGCGCTCGTCATCGCGTCGGTCGCCTCGGTCGTTGCCTCACGGCCGTCGCTCGCCGCCGTTGCCGCGCGATCGGTCGTCTGGCTGACCTCGTCGGCGCTGGCAGCGACCTCCTCGATCGTCGCACTCAGTTCGGTGACGTCCTCGGCGACGTCCTCCATGTCTTCTACCTGCGTCGACGCGGCATCCCTGATCAGCGAGAGCCGCTCGTCGACCGATTCGGCGGTCGAATGGACGACTCCCACCGCACCCTGTGCGTTCGCAATAAGCCCGTCTTCGATGCCGTCGTCGCCTTGTTGTGCCACGTTCGACTGCTCTGGTGCCATTTGTTGCCATGACAAACACAAACGGTACACAAAAACTTTGGTATGGAATACAAAAAATAACGTATTTTAACCGACTAAAGAACGTGAACAAACTAGAGAACCTACGGTTATATTCATTTATTCGATCTTAGTTCTGTACTCTTTAGACAAATGTTTATCTCAATTACTCGGCTCTGCACGTTTAAGTAGGCCCCAACTATACACCGTATTGACAGCAAATGCTGCCGATCACGGACTTCCTATCGTGTACTGATCCGCTGGACGACTTCGACTCGCTGTCATATCACCAGACTCATCACGCCAAAACGTACGTGACAGGTCTTGCTGCGGGGAGTGGTCTGCGCTATGTTTGAATCTACGGAGCGCGTATAGGCGCTAATGAAGGCTTCTCGTCGGACCAAGTTGGTGAAACATCTGTCGGAAAAAGAGCTTGATGACGCGATCAATGAAGCACAAA